>PNOG01000020.1 GCA_013824685.1 Coprothermobacter sp.
GCGTGAATTGACACGCCTCGTGGAGGCCCTCCGAGTCTTCTGCAGCCAGACGCGCGAACGCTGCCGCTGCGTCGACCGTATGACTGTCCACCGGGCGGGAATGCCGGCGCAGATATACCAGCGTCTGCGCAAGTGCGCGCAGCATAGCTGCTTCGAGACTGCTGAACAGCAGAGAACGTACTTCCTCGACGCCGGCGAAATGGCGGCCCGATTCGCAGTAATCGGCAAGGAACATGATCATCGCGAGTCGGTCCATGTGAGGCGCGCCGGTCGTGTGCACAGCGATTGCCCGAAGAATATCAGGGTCATCCACACCAAAGTCGCGTCGAGCGATCAGTGCCCCGACGGGGGCATGGAGGACAACTGGGGCGGCCGTGCCAGCCATCTCACGAGCCAGAGGGTCATCGGCGTCCTCCGCCAGCCCGAGCAGGGAAGAGTCGGGCTCATCCCTCGCGATGTCGTGCAGTAGAGAAGCGACGCTGGCCTTCTCCTCAGATACTCCCCAGAAACGGGCAAGTCTCATCGCCAGCGTCTCCACACGGAGCACGTGCTCCAGACGTTTCTTCGAAACACGCTTGGCGATGAGGTCGAGAAGGGTACCTCTCTCCTGTGGTGTCACTGACTTCTGTACAATCCGCGTTCTGCAATATACCCAGCGACGGACGGGGATACGAGGCCCTCGATCGAGAGACCCTGCTGCAACCGGTCACGAATCAGGGTTGACGACAGGCTGTCGAACGGGTTGATATCAAACAGAGCCTTGGCATGGACTTCCGGGCTGACTGGATGGTGCCTGCCGGCGCGTGGAACGAACCATAGTTCGACCTGGTCCAGGATGTCCTGGTACCGATGCCACTGCGGGAACGCAACAAGCTGGTCCTCCCCGAGCAGCAGTGCAGGCTTGCCTCCACCCAGCGACGGACGGAGACCTTCGAGCGTGTCCACGAAGTAGGATGGACGTGGTTCACGGCTCAATTCGATGTCGGAGATGATCACATCAGGCACGCCTGCGAAGGCTAGCCGCAGCATTGCCACACGATCAGCAGCAGATGCGGAGAGGTGCTTGTTGAAGTCCGGATTGGGAAGTCCCGTGGGGATGAGTACAAGGATGGAAGGAGCCATGAGGCGAAGGGCCTCATGGCCGACAAAAAGGTGACCAGCATGGACAGGGTCGAACGCCCCCCCATACAGAACGGTCTTCATCGCTTCTTGGTTGTCTCTTCTCCCAGAGTGAAGACGCGGCCGCCGATCATGACGCTCTGTCCGTCGTGAGCCCCCTTCTTGCGGAGAGCCTTCTCGACGCCGATCTTGCGCATCCTCTGGTCCAGGAGTGTGACCTGGAACGGCTTCTCGAAGTCGGTCGTGTGGACAATCCGGTCGAGATAGCGTCCCGATGCAGAGAGCATACCGTCGGGAAGCCGGGAGATTCCGAATGTCTCATCGGACGGCTTCAGCTTGTAGACCCGCGTCACCTGTTCACGGGGAGGCACAGGCGCTGACTGCACGAGGGCCAGTCCGCGTTCGATGACGGCGTCAATGCCAGTATTTTCAAGAGCGGAAATCATCAGAGGCGGGGTCCCTTGATGGATAAAGCGGGTACGAATCCCCGTTCGCTTCTGCGGGGAAATCACGTCGATCTTGTTGACGACGATGAATTGAGGCTTGCCTGCAAGCTGCTCACTGTATTGTTCCAGTTCGCGGTAGAGCAGGTGATACGCCTGAACCGGGTCGGGATCGGACGAACTGCCGTCAACCAAAAACAGCAGAACCCGGCTGCGTTCAATGTGGGCCAGGAACTTGTTGCCAAGCCCCCGACCGTCGGCGGCTCCTTCCACAAGCCCCGGGATATCCGCAAATGTGACGCGCTCACCGTCTGGTGAGAATGCTACGCCCAAGTTCGGGGACAACGTCGTGAAGGGATAGTCGGCAATCTTCGGGTGTGCTGCAGAAAGCTTGCTCAGCAGTGTGCTCTTGCCAGCGTTCGGAAAGCCGACTATGCCGACGTCGGCAAGGATCTTCAGGCGCAGCCTGATCCGGCGCTCCTGCGCAGGGATGCCCTCTTCGGAGTACCTCGGGGCACGGTCGACGGACGTGGCAAACGCCGCATTACCCCTGCCACCACCTCCACCACGGGCTACGGTGACAGTCTCACCCTCGTCGACCAGGTCAGCCAGGACTTCTTCTGAGACAATATCCGTCAGGACGGTGCCCAGCGGGACCAGGATGGTGACATCCAGTCCATCACTGCCGTGCTTGTTGCGCCCAGCGCCCGGCTCTCCAGCCTGGGCCCTGAACGTCCGCTTCTTTGCAAAGAACTGAAGGCTCGAGTAGCGGGTGGTGGCAACAAAGATAACGTCTCCGCCTCTGCCGCCATCACCGCCATCCGGCCCGCCCTTCTCAACATACTTCTCACGGCGGAAGCTCATTGCTCCGTTTCCGCCGTGTCCCGAGGTGACTCGGACGATGACCTCATCGACAATGCGGTCAGCTGAGTCTCTAATGGAAATGCTCCCTATCTATGCTAGTTCGCCTGTTCAGGAACAGGAAGCTCGGGAACAGGAAGCACGTGAACGCGCTTCACCGTCTTGAGCGACTCGAACTTCACTGTCCCGTCGATGACGGCGAACAAGGTATAGTCACGGCCCATCATGACGCCCTTGCCGGCTTTGAAGTGCTCGCCGCGCTGACGCACGATGATGTTGCCTGGCCGAACGACTTGACCATCATAGAGCTTGACGCCGAGGTACTGCGGGTTGCTGTCCCGCCCGTTACGTGACTTACCGCCTGCTTTCTTGTGAGCCATTGTCCACCACCCCTCTTACCCGATCTCCGTGATCTTCACGTAGGTCGATGTCTGTCTGTGCCCTATGAGCTTCTTGTGCGTCGTCTTGTTCTTGTAGGTGAAGACACGGACCTTGCGGTCGCGCGTCGTACGAACGATCGTACCGCTCACCTTCGCGTCCAGAACGTAGGGCTTGCCGATTTGAGTGCCGGCGTCAGTGGTGACGACGAGGACTTTGTCGAACACGATCGGCGTGCCGGGTTCGCTGGCGATTTTCTCCATCTTGACGGTCTCGCCGAGCTCGACCCGATACTGCCTTCCTGCTGCTTCAATAACAGCGTACATAGACTACCTCCACGAGGAATTGCTCGGTCGAGGCGGCCTTTCGGCACTTAGGGAACCCGACCAATGCGAAGAAAGTATACGGTGTTCGAGCCCCCTGTCAACCGTTCACAGCTTGAAATCGGGCCTCTCCCGAGTAGTATATCATGTGTGAAAACGATCATGATCGCAGGGCTGGGCAACCCGGGGCCCGAATACGATGAGACACGGCATAACGTAGGCTTCATGGCCCTCGACGCTATCGCACATTCGTTCAAGGTTCACAGGTTCAACCACAATCGACTGGCGCACTGGGCTGCCGTCGACCTGGTGCTCTGTGACGGATCGGAACCTGTCAGAGTAGTGCTGGTGAAGCCTCAGACCTCCATGAACAGTTCTGGCGTCGCTATCGCTCCAATGATGAAGGAACGCAACATCCTTCTCGAGAATCTCATCGTGATCCATGACGAGATGGACTTGCCGGTCGGCACCATCAGAGTGAGCTTCAACGCCACAGCCGCAGGTCACAATGGGGTCCGATCGATTGCCGACAACTGTGGTGGGAAGGGATTCGTCCGGGTCCGTGTCGGTATTGAAAAGCCACGCAGCAAGGACGGTGTCATCGATTTCGTACTGTCGAGATTCTCCAGGTCCGAGTGGCCACCCATCATCGATGTCATTGCGCAGTCGCCGGCTGTCGTCCGGACCATCGTCTGTGATGGACTGATGGCCGCGCAGGCCATGTTCAACCACAAGGTGGCCAAGGACTGATGCAGTCTGGTTCCTTCGACCTGCTGCTGCAGCAGGCACGGGCCAGCACTCCGGAACTGTTCGCCAGATTTGCGCAGCTGCTGGAACAACCCGGCTCCATCACGGTGTCCAGCCCGTCGAGCGGCTATCGGCAGCTGTTGCTGACTGTGTTGGTCACCGTTTGCCCTCGGCCCGTCGTGGTCATTTGTCCCAGCGTCGACCGTGCGGAGGAGCTGTCTTCGATGATCCGCGGCATGTCCGGTGCCACCTCCAGCGCGCGCCCCTTCGTGGTCCTGCCCGAGCTGGGCGTCGAGATCATGGAATACACGCAGTACTCGCGTCCCTTGTCGTTCGCCCGGGCCCGGGCCCTCGATCAAATCTATGCTCATGCAGAGACCGTCGTTTTCACGACGGCCCAGGGGCTCATCGACCCGTCCATCCCCGCTGGCGATTTCGCGGAGCTTGTTTCCACGCTGACTGTCGGGGACCGCATCATCCCGCACTCGCTGGCGCGCCGGCTCTTGCAGATGGGGTATGACGGGGTTTCGTCGGTCACCGAGATGGGCCAGTTCAGCATGCGGGGCAACGTGTTCGATCTGTACTCGCAGGTCGGAGAGTACCCAGCGCGCATTGTGCTCGAAGGCAATGTCATAAGCCGTATCAAGCTGTTCGACCCCGTGACACAGCAGTCAGTCGATCCTGTGTCATCCGTCGGACTCCAGCCGCCGTACCCCGTCCTGCTGGATCGGGAGGCCCGTCAGAGCTTCGCCGCCCTGGCTGCGGAACGCTGGAAGAAGGAGCGTGAGACCAGTGAAGGAAGTGAGGAACAGGATGCAACATTTCTCGAGGACCTGGAATCCTTCATTTCGACGACGAACAGCAGGGGGGTCAACTACTTTCTCTATCAGTATGCGGATCCGGAGCGCATGTGCGGGGGCCTTGCCCGCTTGCTCGGACCCCGGGCCATTGCACTGTTTGCCGACGTCGACCCCGAAGCCGAACTGACGCAGATCTTCGACTCTGCGCGGGAACTCTATGACCGGACCATTCAGACCGGCTTCGTGCCATCGTCCAGCGCGCTCGACCAGGTGGAGCAGACTGCGAGACGGGCTCTGGGCGGTTTCGCCCGGTCGATTATCCTTACCGCTAGCTCAGCCCAGGACGCCCTGACGCCGGCCTCCCGCGAGTTGCCTCCACTGACGCTGTCGGGTTCCCTCAGCGAGTACCTGGGACTTCACGCCCCAGGAGAGACCGCAATCGACGTCGTGTCATGGAATCCCGACAAGGCCCGGCATCTGGTGATGGATACGGTCGAGGACCCTGGTATCATGGCAAGGCTTGCCGTCATCAAGGGCTCCCTGTCGGCGGGGTTTGCCGCAGAGGGATTCATGGTTCTGACGGACAGGGAACTGTTCCCGAGGGCCACGATGAGTCCCAGGAAGACGACCCGATTCTCTCAGGCCATCTCGCGCCTCGAGGACCTGCACGAAGGCGACTACGTCGTCCATCGGGACTACGGCATCGGCGTGTTCAGGGGCATGAACGCCTTGACGGTCGATGGTGTCACCCGGGATTATATCTCGCTGGAGTACAAGGACCGTTCACTGCTCCACGTGCCTGTCGAACGCCTGGGGTACCTCGAGAAATATGTCGGGGACCGCACGGAGATTACCCTCGACGAGCCAGGATCGAGGAAGTGGAAACGGGTGCGCAAGGAGGCTGCAGAAGATGCGCGGCGCATCGCCCACGAACTGCTCGAGACGGCGGCCAAACGCCATACGCGCGAGGGCTATATGTTCAAGCCGAATCCGGAGTTGGAGGTACCAGTCGTCGACGCCTTCGCCTACGAGTTGACGCCCGATCAGTCCAAGGCTATTGCCGACGTCCTCAGCGACATGGAGGCGGGCAAGCCGATGGATCGCCTGGTGTGCGGGGATGTCGGCTTCGGGAAGACCGAGGTTGCCATACGGGCGGCGGCACGGGCGGTCGCAAACGGCAAACAGGTCGCCGTCGTCGCCCCGACGACCATCCTGGCGATGCAGCACTTCCGCAACTTGGAGGCACGCTTCGAGCCGATCGGGTACAAGGTTGCGCTGTTCTCGAGGATGGTAGGCTCCAGGGAACTGACGGTTGACCGCAAGCTCCTACACGAGGGCCGTGTCGACATCGCCGTCGGCACACACAAGGTCCTGAACATGGCAGGGGACTTCAAGGACATCGGCCTGATGATTGTCGACGAGGAACAGCTCTTCGGCGTCCTGGACAAGGAGAAGATCAAGAAGATGAAAGCTGAGGTCGACGTGCTGACTCTCAGCGCCACACCTATCCCGCGCACTCTGGAATCGTCGATCGTTGGTATCCGGGATATCTCCCTCATCAACACGCCCCCGGTGGGCCGGTATCCCATCAGGACGTTCCTGATGCCCTTCGACGAGGAGCAGCTGACGCGGGCTGTCCGCGCTGAAATGGCGCGTCACGGGCAGGTATACTTTGTCCACAACCGCATCATCGACATCGAGGGCCGGTTTACGCTGCTCTCCCGACTGTTTCCGGAGGCACGCATCGCGGTAGCGCATGGGCAGTTGAGGAGTGAGGTCCTGGAACAGATCATGCTGGACTTCTACGAAGGCAGGTACGATATCCTCCTGTCGACCACCATCATCGAAGCGGGACTCGATTTCCCCAACGTCAACACGATCATCATCGACGAGGGAGAACGCCTTGGACTTGCCCAGCTCTATCAGCTGCGTGGCAGGGTGGGCCGTGCAGGGCGTCATGCCTATGCCTATATCTTCCATTCCCACGGTGTCCTGCGCGAATCAGCGGCTTTCAAGCGTCTCGAGGCCATTGCCTCGGCCGTGGACTTCGGTGCCGGCCTGCAAGTCGCCCTCAAGGACCTGGAGCTGCGTGGCGCCGGTGACGTCCTGGGCGTGAAGCAGAGCGGCCGGTTCTCCGATGTCGGGTACCACATGTTCCTCTCGATGGTCGAGGAGGAAATCATGAGAGTACGGGGCCAGTACTCGGAGCCTGTGGCGAAGCCCGTGATCATTCTTGGGATGTCCGCCTTCATCCCTGAGTCCTATGTAGCCGACTCAGGAGAACGGCTGGCACTCTACAACGCTGTCGAACGGGCTGGCGGACAGGATCTGACAGCACTCGAAGAGCGGACCGTCGACCGCTATGGAGCTCTTCCTCCTGAGGTCCTGGGGATCTTTGCGCTGAAGCGCCTCGAACTGTCACTGATTCCCCTTGGCGTGTCGTCCGTCAAGGAGTCGGGCCAGGCGCTTGTTCTGGAATTTGCCACTCAGGAAGCAGCCACGCGGTTCCTTCGCGCCCATGTCGACCAGATCGCCCACGCCCGAACCGTGCGAGACTCGGTGGTCCTTCCCATGAAGGCCGACCAAAAGCCGCTCTCACTGCTTTCACGGTTGCTTTCGGGGCCGGAAACGGTACACTGAAGCAATGGAAGAATATGAGATACGCATCATTAGTGAGCCGGACCCAGGTCTGCAATTGGCGTTCGAAAGTGGACGGCACGTTGCCTGGGCGGTTCCGGCTGGAACGGATGCTCTGGTCTATGCATCAGCCTCCAGCATCCGGTTTCTGCCAACCTCAGCCCGAACACTGCTGGATCCGGCAGAGGCTATCGGTTTCCTGACGTGGATACGTTTTGCGGGTCGGCACTATGGCACGATCATCTGTCAGTGTCCTGTCGACATGGCATCCGTTGTTGTGGGGCTTCTCGGCCGGCTGCCTGGACTGTCTCATGATCCGACAATCGAGGCCAACGACCTGACTCGGGAGGCGATACGGCTGGCCGACGTTCTCTGGCCTCTCGTTGGCACCCAGTATACGGCTCTGGAGGAGTTCAGGCTGCTCATTGCCGAGTTGCGCCAGAAGTGTCCATGGGACCGCCAGCAAACGCATGTGTCGCTTCTGGATACGCTTCTGGAAGAATCCTACGAGGTCGCGCTTGCCATACAGAGGGGCAGCGCGGACGACCTCGAAGAGGAGCTCGGGGATCTGCTGCTACAGGTGTTCATCCAGTCGGAAATCGCCCGTGAGGAAGATGGCTTCGACATCTGTGACGTGGTTCAGACCGTTGACGACAAGCTGACATTCAGGCATCCGCACGTTTTTGGCAGCGTTTCGGTGGCATCGAGCGACCAGGTGCTGGAGAACTGGCAGAAGCTCAAGGCCCAGGAGGGTCGGAAGAAGCACTTTGTCGACAGCGCAAAACTACTGTCGTCCATCGAAAACGCGTTGCTGTCCCAGGAGACCGCCCGTTGCGAGGGGTTCGATTTCGAATCGGCGGACCAGGCCTATGGCAAGCTGCTCGAGGAGTCCCGCGAGTTGGGAGAGGAACTGAACGCAGCGTCCAGGGACGAACACGCGCTGGCCATGGAGCTGGGGGACGTCCTCTTCTCTGCACTCAACGTCGCGCGGCTTTCAGGTATCAACCCCGTCAAGGCTCTGCACCACTCGTTCGACAAGTTTCGCGACCGATACGATCGCGTCCGTGCGTACGCGACACAGCAGGAGGTCGATATTGCGACAGCATCTCCTGAGGAACTGGACCGCTTATGGCAACTGGCGAAGAACGCATAGACGACAGTCTCCCGACGACGGGGACGCACGGTGACCAACCCGAGCCTGTCACGTTGAGCCCGGAGGATCACGCCGTCAGTCAGCCCGATATTGCTGCTGGGCTCTCTCAACCTCTGCCGCCGGCACCCGATCGTCCCGAGATTACCAACGTCTGGAGTATCGTCTGGAAGCTTCTGGGAGCACTTGCATTCGGAGCACTCGGTTTCTTCGCTGTCTCACTCATTTCGCATCAGATGAATATCGTGAACGTGGTGAGGTCCCTCAATCCCGGCTATATCCTGGCGGCCCTCGTCCTCATCTTCCTTGAGATCGTCTTCCAGGCGCTTCGACTGCAGGCAATCGTCCGCTCGGTCGGCCTGCGGATCACGTTCCGCACCGCCATGCGCAACATCCTCGTGGGCGAGTTCTTTGCCAGGTTGACACCGTTCGCGGCGGGCGGAGGTGAACCGGCCCAGATATTCATGCTGTTCAAAGACGACTCAATCAACGTGGCAGATTCGACGATGGTGTTCGCCATCAAGGCGATCCTCGCGGGTGCTTCCCAGATGGTCGTTCTCGTTTTTGTGCCTGTCTGGCTGTTCTTCTCCGGCCAGAGCCTGGATGTCGGCAATCGCTTCCGTCTCGTCCTGTACATCGGCATAGCAGCCTACGTGGCCAACTTCGCTCTGCTCGTGTTTTGCCTGATTCGGCTGCAGTGGATCAATGACTACATCGACAGGCTGGTTCAGCATCCGACGCAGACGCTCAATGGGCGAGGAAGGTTTTGGCAGCGACCAGCGCGCCGTGTAGAGAAATTCGTCAAGGATGCCCTGTGCGCGCGCGAGACAGCCGCCAAGGCCAATCGACCAATGCTTGCCGCAGGCCTGGCCTATAGTTTCGTCTCCTGGGGTCTCATCGTCCTGACGCCGATCATCCTGCTGTATGGTCTTGGCGTTGCGTCGTCGATCACCCAGATTGTTGTGGCAACCCTCATCTACTACCTTGCCGTCTCCTATTTTCCAACGCCTGGCGCCTCCGTCGGAGCCGAGCTCGGCGCGGTGGCCCTGTTTGCCGCGTTTGTTCCACATGGCATCCTGGGGGCTTTCATTCTGATCTGGCGTTTTTTCGATCACTATGTCAAGATGGGCGCCGGCGGCATCACCGCCATCGGCGAATTCATGCTGAGGCCGGCCCGTCGTCGCAGGCAGCGTCGACAGGCGGACAAGGGCACCAGCGCACAGGAGGGGACGAACAAGCCATGAAGAAGAGAGCAATCGTCATTGTTCTGGACAGCGTCGGCATCGGCGAAGCCAAGGATGCGTTCATCTATGGGGATGGTGGTTCGGACACACTTCGCCACATCTACAAGAGCGTGCCGGGTTTTCACCTCCCCCATCTCGAAGAACTTGGCCTGAAGTATCTGCTCGACCTGCGCTTCGACAGCCCCGTGGGTTCCTTCGGGATCATGGAGGAGAAAGCCAGGGGGAAGGATTCTGTGAGCGGTCATTGGGAGATGATGGGACTGACACTGACAAAGCCGTTCCCCACGTATCCCAACGGGTTTCCGCCTGAGGTCATTGAAGCCTTCGAAAAGCGCTTCAGTACGAAGGCTCTGGGCAACCGCCCTGAGTCCGGGACGACAATCATCGCGGAACTGGGCGAAGAGCATATGCGTACCGGCTATCCGATCGTCTATACGTCCGCCGACTCCGTGTTCCAGATTGCAGCCCACAACGAGGTCATCCCCCTGGACAAGCTGTATGAGATGTGCGAGATCAGCCGGCGCGAGATTCTTCAGGGTGAGCACCTGGTCGGTCGCGTTATCGCGCGTCCGTTCATCGGAACGCCCGGGAATTTCGTGCGAACATCTGACCGCCACGACTATGCCGCTCAGCCGCTTGGCCCTACCACCCTCACTCAGGTGAGCAAGGCCGGTATGGACGTCATCGGCGTCGGTAAGACCTACGACCTGTTTGCGGGTGAGGGGTTCACGCAGCATTTCCACGCCGAGAACAATGAAGAAGGTATCCAGAAGACGATTGAGCTGATCAAGGCCAACAACTGGGAAGGACTGCTGTTCACCAACCTCGTCGACTTTGACATGCTCTTCGGCCACCGCCGCAACGCGGCCGGCTATGCCACCGCCCTGGAACGCTTCGATGAGGCGGTCCCCGAGTTGCTGAGGTCGATGAAGCATGACGATATCCTGTTCATCTCTGCCGACCATGGCTGCGATCCAACATTCACCGCACATACGGACCATACACGTGAGTACGTGCCTGTTCTCGCATACTCTCCCTCGCGCCGTGGCGGAACATACCTGGGAGTCCGCGAATCCTTTGCGGACCTTGGTGCCACCGTGGCGGAGTACCTCGGAGTGGCGCCTGTCGCGGGTTCGAGCTTCCTTGCGGATATTTCCTAAGCTGTTGCAGGAATCCCGAGGATCAGCGGCCCAGTGAGCAGCGGAGGCAGTCCGGCCGAATCAGATACGTGGAAAGAGCTCCTGCGGGGTCTGGTGCGCTTGGAACTCAAGCGTGGCTGTCAGGACGATGCCGCCGTAGGCGGGTTTGCGCGGCTGGCCCTGGCGACCGTGGAAGGCTCTTGCACGCGAGCACAGCGTGTAGCGGAGCATGGCGTATCGAACGAGCTGCGGTCCTTGCTGGTCGATTATCAGTTCTTGCCGAAGCGCGAGCGAGCAGACAGGTGTAGCGCACTTCTTGCCCTTCTGGACAGCTCGACGCCTTCGACTGCGGGGTCGCCACTGCAGGGAAGCGCGCCTGCGATGTGTGCAACGCCTTCGCCGAAGCCTGTGTTCGACAGCATGAATGCCTTGCTGGAGGTGCTCGAGGAACCGGTGTCCACACTGTGGGGAGTCGGACCCCGTGTTCAAGAGGTCATGGGGAAACTCGGGGTGGCCAGCATTGCAGACCTCCTCCAGCATGCGCCCAAGGGCTACCTCGACCTGCGCTATCCTACGGAGCTGTCGCGCGAGTCGCTTGGACAGATGGTCCTCATCAAAGCGCGGCTGCAGTCGGTGACAGAGATCCGACGAAAGGTCCTGCTGGTCAAGGCGACAGCCAGGGACCCCGGTGGACGCGTGCTCCATCTCGTCTGGTTCAACAACCGGTTTGTGAGGAGCAGACTTCAGGCTGGACATGACTACGATTTCTACGGGAGACTGGAGAACTCGTTCGAAGGGGCTCAGCTGATGCAGCCGGCGTTCGAGGAGTCGGGAACGCCGGCTGCCCAACTGCACATGAACCGGATCGTACCGCTCTATCACCTTACGTCGGGCGTTACCCAGAAGGGATTGCGGTCTCATATGTGGCGTGCTGCAGGCCGGATACCCTCTGTGGCCGCCGAGTATCTGCCACGGGACGTGGCTTCGCGTTTCCAGCTGCCTGACCTTGCCTGGAGCTACCGCTCCCTGCACTTTCCAACCGATGAATACGAGGCGGAAAAGGCGCGCGGGCGGTTTGCATTCGATAGTCTGTTTCTCTTTGAACTGAGAGTCCTGATGCGCAGGCATGTCGAACAAGATGTTCTGGGAACCCCGTTCGACCTGCCCGCGGGGACGGTCGAACGCTATGTCAGGATCCTGCCGTTTGTTCCCACTGCGTCTCAGACAGCGGCCATGCGAGACATTGAGGGAGACGTACGCAGGCCGAGGCAGATGCACCGCCTGCTCCACGGGGACGTTGGTTCAGGCAAGACGGCGGTGGCCGGGTACGCGGCGTATGCCGCCAAGGTGGCCGGATACCAGAGCGCCGTCCTTAGTCCCACTGAGATTCTCGCGGAGCAAACGGGACGCGTCCTCGAGGAGCTGCTTGCTCCTGTCGGGGTTCGAGTCGCCACGCTGACCGGAGGGATGACCAAGTCCCAGCGCAGGGGCATCCTGAGCGCTGTCGCAACCGGTGAAGTCGATTGTCTCGTCGGCACGCATGCCATTCTCGAGGAGGGTGTGGCATTCGAGCGTCTTGGCCTGAGCGTGGTCGACGAGCAGCATCGCTTTGGAGTTGCTCAGCGCGTAGCTCTGGGAACGAAGGGCAAACAGCCACACTCGCTCGTCATGAGCGCGACCCCGATCCCGAGAACGCTGGCTCTCACCATATACGGCGATCTCGACATCTCCGAACTGCTGGAAAAGCCTCCGGGGCGATTCCCGATCCAGACGCATCTCCTGACGGCCACCAAACGCGATAGCGCCTATGCCATGGTGCGCAAGGAGATTGCTCAGGGCCGGCAGGCATTTGTCGTGGTCCCCGCCATCGACCCGGCTTCGGACGAGGGCGAAGGCACTGCGTCAGTCGAGGAGACAATGAAGGAGCTGACCGAAGGCAGCCTGAAGGGCCTGCGCATTGCTTCGTTGCACGGACGCATGAAGAGCAGTGAGAAGGAGGCTACCATGGATGCCTTCCGGTTGGGGAGTCTGGATGCCCTGATTGCGACGACGGTCGTCGAGGTCGGTGTCGACGTGCCGAACGCAAGTGTCATGGTCATCGAGGATGCGGAGAGATTCGGGCTCGCTACGCTCCATCAGCTCCGCGGGAGAGTCGGCCGAGGGTCCTCGGTCTCGCATTGCATGCTCATCCAGGGCAACGTGACTCCCGACGGTACCGAACGCCTCCAGGTCCTGGTCAATTCTGACGATGGGTTCCAGATCGCAGAGGAAGACCTCAAACTGCGAGGACCCGGCGACATCCTTGGAACGGTCCAGCATGGCTATGACGTTCCGCTGTTCGGATCGACAGCCCTGCTGAGCTACCGCGATCTTTCGACTCTTCCGGAGATCCGAAAGGCTGCTTCGGAGCTCCTGGAACACGACCCAGCACTTGGTACTCCGGAACACATGGATCTGGCCCGTATGCTGTCTCTCCGGTACCCTGCTTCAAAGCCAGGCATGGAGGACAACTGATATGATCATCGGATCAGGTACACTGAAGGGACGTTCACTGAAGACAATCGGGAAGGAACCATGGCTGCGGCCTACGTCCGACAAGGCACGAGAGGCCGTCATGGACATGCTGCGACCGGTTCTTGCGGGAGCGCGGTTCATCGACGTCTGCAGCGGCACCGGTGCAGTTGGCATCGAAGCGCTCAGCAATGGAGCGGCACATACGACCTTCGTCGATGCGGACAATCGCTCAGTGCGTCTCATCCATGACAACCTGCGGATGCTTGCGCTTCAGGAGCAGTCTTCTGTCGTCAAGGGCGATGCTGATGGATATGTGAGCGGATTGCAGGGAACGGAGTTCGACGTCCTCTTTGCAGACCCGCCCTTTGACTCCGGATTGCAGGAAGGGCTCCTGGTCACCCTGTCCGAGCATTTGCGCGACGCGGCAGACGGCTGTATCATAATCATGGAACATGCATCAAGGCAACCCGTGCATGAACGGTATGAAGGGCTGGCGATAGATCTGGTGAGTTACAAGGAAAGGCGCTACGGAGACGTTAGCACGACATTCTTCCGTGCAACAAGGCACAGAAACGAGGCGGACAGTACCACCCATGACCAGACACAGTAGAATAGCGCGTTTCCTCCGAAGTACTCGACATAGCCTCGTTGTCCGACTCACACGATTCAGATACACTGGTACCCTGGTGTTCATTCTGGCAGCACTCCTCTCCGCCGTGCTGTGCGCTCTTCCATTCATGCCCGTGCGCAGAAGTGTGCCTGTAGGCACCGCCCTCGACGCAGACATGGTTTCCAGGCGAGGCATCGTCTATGTCGATGGTGCCAGAACTGAGGACCTTCGCAAGCGCGCAAGAGACGAAGTCGCTCCTATCTACAAGTTCGACAGCTCGCGGCTGCCTGCAGCCATCGCTGCCTTCGAAGAAATCATGACCAAGGTCATCAGCATACGCGCGCAGGATCTCACGATGGACCAGGACTCTCAGCGGATCGCGGCACTGCTCATGACCTCGGCAGGTGCAACGACCAAGTACCTGGCGACCTGTTCGGAGTCGGAGGTTCAATCGTCGAAGACGGCGGCGCGTCAGGCATTGACGACCGTCATGAGTCGCGGCGTCCTCGAGGGAAGCCTCGCAGCTGCCCGCGAAAGCATCAACACGGAACTCAAGACCTACGGTGTCTCCGATAACCAGGTGCGCTCAGCGTATCTCCTGGCCGCCCGTTTCGTGTCTTCGAACCTCATTTTCGATGAGCAGGCAACGTTGCTTGCGCGCGAGAAGGCTGCGTCCTCCGTATCGCCGGTTGTCTCGACCATCCTCGCCGGCACCCCCGTCGTGAAGAAGGGGAGCATACTGGATCAGAGCACCGTCGACGTGCTCTTGAGTACGGGCCTGGTCTGGGGACCTCGCGCGCTTCGAAACGTTGTGTCTCAGATACTGGTCGCGTGGGTCGCGTGGATAGCGGTCGCGCTGGCAATCATACTACTGGGTTCGGCGAAAGGCCGGACCGAACATCTGTTGATGGAGACAGGGGTCATCGGCGGCTCCTGCATCGCGATCGGCTGGCTCGCCGGTGGCGTGGCGGCAACGATGACCCCCTTCTTCCTCTGCATGCTGCTCGGGTTCGTTTTCTTCGAGGGTACCCTTGCCACGGTCTTCGGCCTTGCCCTGATGGTCATGACGTGGATCATGGTTCCGATGCCCGCGGAAGTGATCTCGGGGCTTGTCGTGGGGGCTATTTCGCTATTCATCGTCATGCGGAAGGCGAACAAAATGAGCGCCCTTCTCATCGCCGGGCCGATTGCGGGGGTATCAGCAGCTCTTGTCTACGGCGCTCTTGCCGGGCTCAGCGAACAGCGGCTATCCGTGATTGCTGCCAACGCCGGGTACCTGCTCGCAGGGGGGGTCATTGCAGCTGTGTTTGCATTGGGACTGACCCTGGTTTTCGAGCGGCTCTTCAACGTCGCCACGGTCATGAGGTTGCGCGAGCTTCTGGATACGGGAAGCAAGCTTCTGGCGCAACTGTTCGAAAGCGCCCCGGGGACGTACCATCATAGTCTCAACGTGGCCAATCTCGCGGCAGGAGCCGCTCAGCGTATCGGTGCAAACTGGCTGATGGCTCGCGTTGGCGGTTACTACCACGACATCGGCAAGTTGCTGCATCCACAATTCTTCGGCGAAAACCGCGGAGAACTGCCGAACATCCACGAGGATATCTCTCCTGAACTGAGTACGAAGGTGATCCTCGAGCACGTCCAGGCAGGCGTTACGCTTGGAGGGAGCAATCACCTGCCGCCCGAGGTGGTCGATATCATCGCCGAGCACCATGGCACGACTGTCGTCCAGTTCTTCTACGACAAGGCGTCCGCCGAGCAGACAAACCTCTCGCCTGACACATTTCGGTACCAGGGGCCCAAGCCACACACGAGGGAGTCCTCTCTTGTCTTCCTTGCCGACGGCGTCGAAGCGGCGGCGCGGTCGCTTGCCAGGGTGGACAAACCAGCTCTGGAAGGGCTCATCGATGCGATTGTCAACGCTCGCATTGCCGACGGTCAACTTGCCGAGTCGCAGCTCACACTGGGTGAGATCGCTGCCGTCAAGGACTACTTCCTCACATCCCTCATCTCGTTCTACCACGTTCGCGATGCCTATGTGACGTCTGAGGAGGCAAATGAAAGAATCTGACCTGTCTGTACACTGTCGCGTAGAACTGTCGGATCCCGGATGGATGGTCGACAGCAAGGCTCTGGTGGCGCTTGTCGTCAGCATAGCTTGTGTGATACAGCCGGAAATCACCGCAATTCCGGGTGTTCGACACGCCGTCGCCGTCTCCTGCTATTTCGTCCCTGGGTCTCAAATGCGGGAGTTGAACCGTGATCACAGAGGCAGCGACACGATCACCGACATGCTATCGTTTCCGCTGGGTTATGCCGCGCCCGGCACGGGATGGGTGCTAGGGGACATTGTCATCTGTATGGATGCTGTGGAGAGCAAAGCGATCTCGAGTGGAAACGGGCTTGAAGACCAGCTCGCGTTCTCCCTCATTCACTCTGTGCTCCACCTGGTCGGCTTCGACCATATCCTGGAGCATGACTGCACACTGATGGAGCACCGCGAGGAAGAGGTGTTCGCAACAATAGCACAGGGGCACTGCCCTGACATGGCGAGAAGGTCTGTATGACCGGGCAGATTGTTGGATTGCTGGTCCTCCTGGCTCTCTCGTTCCTCTTCTCCATGGTGGAATACGGCTACGTGACCATCACACCGATGGCTCTGGAAAAGACCGGAGCGTCTTCCGCTCTTGCTGATCGGCTGAGGGCCAGAATGGCGGCTAGCCATTCGATGCTCATCGCCGTGGTGGTCCTGGGTAACAACATGGCCAATCTTGGGGCGTCCTTCATCTTCGCTCGGGTCGTTCTCACCCTGTTCACGCGCGTAAACCTGGACCTGCTTGCGGTGGCCTCCACACTCGCCTTGACGGTCGTTGTCGTTATCTTCGCCGAGAGTATCCCGAAGTCGATCGGCAAGGCGTTTCCTGAACAGGTCACACGCGGTACAGCCATTCTGCTCTATCCTCTCTACCTGCTGCTCTACCCGGGCGCACGTGCACTTGCGGCAGTCTCTGGGGTCTTTACCGGACCACTGCTCCGGCGTGCCAAGCACACCGGCTACCTCAACGATTCCGAGGACTTCCGCTACCTGCTCAAGATGGGGCAGGAGGACGGCGTGATCGACAAGGAGGAAGAGCGCCTCATCTACAATATCTTCGACTATACCAACACGCTGGCGTATGAGATCATGACGCCGTTTGTCGACGTGACAACAGTCGAGAAGGACACCCCGATCAGTGAAGTGGTCAGGGCCATCAACGAGACTGGTCACTCCCGTCTGCCGGTCATGGACGATGACAACGTCGTGGGAGTCGTTTATGCCAAGGATGCGCTGAGAGCCATGGCGGGCGGTGCCGGGCCCACCGTCAAGGCAAGCGGCATCCTCCGGCAGCCATTCTTTGCTCCTGATACCAAGAAGATCAGCAGCCTGCTCCAGGAGATGCAGCGGCAGCGCATCCAGACAGCTGTTCTCTTCGACGAGTACGGTGCCGTTTCAGGGCTCATTACCGTGGAGGATATCCTGGAGGAGGTGTTCGGCGAGATCCAGGACGAGTATGACAAGGAGGCCGCCGAAATCGAGAACGCGGGAGCCGATGCATTTCTTATCAAGGGTTCGGTGTCGACCGACAAGGTTTCGGAACTCTTTCGCGCAGAGCTGTCTGGTGAAGACTATGATACCGTCGCAGGGCTCATGCTGTCCCAAATTGGACGCCTTCCTCGTGTTGGAGACAAGGTCGAGCACGCCGGCGTTGTTTTCACAGTCGAGAACGTTGTCGGGAAGAGAATCTCCAGAGTGCGTGCAGAGCGATTGCCCACGGCTCCGCCACGCTCGACCGAGGATGAAGAATCATAGTGGGCGTGGGACTCATGTGTCGCGTCAAGAGGAGAACAACATGAAAATCGTCGCAGGAAACTGGAAGATGTTCAAAACCATTGAGGAGGCCGGGACGTACTTTGCCGAGCTGACTGCCGCCACTCCCCCGCAGGGGGACAAGGTGCGGGTCCTCGTTTTCCCCAACTACATCGCATTGGGTGCCCTGGCAGAAACCGGCGCGGTCCCAGCCTGGGTGCAACTCGGCGCTCAAGATGTCGCGGCCGACGCAGAAGGCGCGTTCACCGGAGAAGTGTCGCCAGCCATGATCCGCTCAACAGGGGCAACCCACGTGCTCATAGGGCATTCGGAGCGCAGACACATCATCGGCGAGTCAGCCGTTCTGCTTCATCGCAAGCTGGTCAACTCCCTGGAGGCGTCCCTGATTCCCGTGCTGTGCATTGGAGAGACACTCGAGGAGCGCAATGCGGGCAAGATCGAGGAGGTCGTGTTCGGGCAGCTGGATACCGCCCTCAGTGACGTTCGGCTCTCAAATGGCGCCCAGCTCATTGTCGCCTATGAGCCGGTATGGGCCATTGGAACAGGGGTGAATGCCACGAATGAGCAAATTGAAGAAGCACACCGCCTCATCCGGGAGCACCTCAAGCAGCTTCTCGGAACGGCCATTGGTGGCTCTGTCGCAATTCTCTATGGCGGCAGCGTCAAACCGGCCAACTTCGCCTCCATCGCAGGGCTCCCTTCGGTGGATGGTGGATTGATCGGAGGAGCCAGCCTCAAGCCGGCCGCCTTCGCCGAGCTGATCGCGATCGCAGAGCAGGTGTAGCCTTCAGCCACACGCTGTCCGGCAAGCGGCTGCTGAGATGTCGTCGGCAGGAACGCCTGGAAATAGAGAGACCCCTTCCGTGAGGTCGGGGTCTCTTCATATACCGCGAATGATAAGCCAGGTTCTGTCGTGGTCAGTCATTTATCTAAGCGACATACCCGAAGGCAGGGAGAAGCAGCCCTGTGTGCCTTCCTATTTTGTCTTGCTCCAGTTGGGGTTTGCAATGCGCAGCCCATCGCTGGTCTGCCGGTGGTCTCTTACACCACCATTTCACCCTTACCCCTTGCGGGGCGGTATATTTTCTGTTGCACTTTCCTTGGGGTTACCCCCACTCGGGTTTCCCGAGCAACTCGCTTCTTGGAGCCCGGACTTTCCTCAAGCAGGAAGATCTCCTGCCTGCGACTGACTCATTCGCGGTCTTTGGTGCCGGCGTACAGGATCTTGCCGCAGATCTCGCAACGGATAAGATCTTCAGCATCACCGCTACCGCCCTCTGCATTACGAAGATTGAACAGTGTCTTCTGGGACAGCCTCACGTGACAGTAGTCACAGGTCGAACTCGCCACTCTCGCAACAGGAGCTCCGCTGAATTTCTCCGAGAGACTCTCGAAAATCAGCTTGGCTTTGAGCGGCAGCTTCGACTTGCGATCGTCCATCTCCTTGCGCAAGGTTGGAAGAGACTTCTTCACGGCAGCTCTCGAGGTCTTGTCCAACTGTGGAATGGTTACGAGCTCCTTGCGAAGCTTTTCTGCCAGCAATTCCGACGCTCTGGTCTGATCCTCGACGTCCTGCCGGTCGTGGAAGTTCTTCCCCTGCGCATCCTCGACCTTCTCCTTCTCGAGGGTGAGCTTCTTCATCTTTTCCTCGAGTTTCTGGACCTTGTCCTCGGACATTTCTTCCTTCCCGAGCTTGGCGCCGGCTTCGTGAACCTTCGCCGAAAGGTCGTCCAGCTTCTCACCAATCCTGACCTCGTCGGCCCTGAACGTTTCCAGCTGCTCGCGTAGTGCGGCCAGCTGCTCCTCGGTCTCGTCGATCTTGTGACTCAACAATGAAGACAGGTCCGACTCCTCCAGAAGACGTTCCTTCCGCTGGTAGTCCAACTGGAGTTCTTGAAGCTCCCAAAGTTTGTCTATTAGCATGAATTCACCTCATCGACGATTATGACACCATGGTGGGCCCACCTGGATTCGAACCAAGAACCAAGTGGTTATGAGCCACCTGCTCTACCGTTGAGCTATGGGCCCCTGCGCTGTGCGCACGTCAGGAAAGGGCCTGCGCCGTGCCTATTATAGGCGGGGACGGCCGTGCGTCAACCTTTTGACGCGCACAGATACGCCACAGCCTCCACCCTGGAGTTGATCATACCGTCCAGCTGGAGGCGTCGCACCTGGTCGAGAAGCAGTCCGACCTGTTGTCCCTCGTGAATGCCGAGGCTCATGACGTCCTCACCTGAGACCAGTGGTGGGCCGTCCATCCTTGCCAGGACTGTCATGAGGAGGTCGTGGGGACCGGTCGTCTCCGATCCGGCAAGACGGGCCTCCAGGATCAAGAGGATAGGCAGGGGAATACCCTCGAGCTTTGCGGCTACAGCACTCACCTTGCATGATCCTTGCTTGAGAAGGCGGCGCAGTGCCCGTTCCTTTCGCTGCCATGACCGAAACGCCGCCGCAAGCCGGTCGCTCAATCCGAAGTCTTTGAGGACCTCCTGCAATTCCCCAGAAGGAATGTTGCCCAGCCACACGAGAAGCGGCGCAACCCACGGAGGAGCGTCCAGGCCGTTCACGGCCGTGTGGCGGCCATCTTTGAGGGCGGATAGGAGTCGGAGTTTTGTGGCCCGCGGCGGAACCAGTGGAAGACCGATGAGTCCGCATCCGAGTAAGCAAAGCGCTGCGATGCATGCGACGCTGCTGCCCCCCGAGAGCAGCTCCTTGAACTCGCCTTGCGCACGTCTGTTACGGCGGACGTTCAGGAGCCCGAGCTCAAGGGCTTCGCTCGCCTTCTCACGGGTGCCGTCCTCAAGGATAAAGCCCAGACGTACTTGGGCTGCCACGGCACGCAGTATCCGCGCGGGGTCCTCGATGAAGCTGTCGGCATATGTCATCCGGATGATCCGGGCGTCGAGGTCCTTGAGCCCTCCGGTGGCGTCGACGATGGTGCCGAAATCGCTCTCTGAGAGGGACATGGCAAGAGCATTCACGGTGAAGTCTCTCCTCAGCAGGTCCTTCATCAATGATGCAGGGGCGACCGTGGGCAATGAGCCTGGAAAGTCGTAGTACTCGAGGCGGGCTCCTGCAAAATCGTACTCCCGCTCTCGGATACGAACCTTGTGTGTCATGAAGCGTCCATAGGAGATCACGTTGGTGTCGAAGGACGTGGCGACTGCCGCGGCAACGCCCGAGACGTCTTTCTCCGTGACGATGTCCCAATCGTTGGGAGGCCTGCCGAGGAGGACGTCGCGTACGGAGCCGCCGACCAGATACGCGCGGTTTCCCTCGGTATCCCCAATCTGACCGATTTTGGCCAGTGTCGCTGCCGTGTCGCTTCCGCCCAGGCGATCCAGATCGGAACGCGCGATGACCCGCACGCCCGGCGTACCGACGACACTCTGTGGATGTGCCGTACTGTTGAGGTAGCGCAAGACGTCCGATCTCGACACCACGCCCAGAAGGCGGTCCTGTTCCATGACCAGCAGGAGACCTGTGTTGTACGTACCGAACGCCTCTATGAGCTCTTCGACGGTCGCAGTGAGGGGGACAGCCGGAATGCGCGTATTCAGGAAGTAATGTACAGGCTTCTGCTGGAGCCGCATGAGGGAAGTCTTCTCGAGAGCTTTCTTGGCCACGACGCCGACAATTTGGCCATCACGTTCGACCGGCAGGACCGAGAACCCAAGATTGACCATGATCTGCAAGGCTTCTTCGGCGACCCGGTCCTGGGAGACTGTCGCAGGATGGGGGGT
Organism: Coprothermobacter sp.; assembly: GCA_013824685.1. Classification (NCBI taxonomy): domain Bacteria; kingdom Pseudomonadati; phylum Coprothermobacterota; class Coprothermobacteria; order Coprothermobacterales; family Coprothermobacteraceae; genus Coprothermobacter; species Coprothermobacter sp. The sequence goes on from PNOG01000020.1 coordinate 21,577, forward strand.
CATGATATCGCGCACGACCTGACGCCACTGAGTACGCCTCGCGGCTATAGCGGATATAATGTGCTCCTGTGCAGTCTCAGCAGATGTTCCGTCTCGCAGGATGGATGCTGCCGCATGGATCCGGCCTGCTCCACCCAGAGGGGCAAGCAGCTCTGCGACGTTGAGCAAGCGGTCGCTGCGCCCGAGAACGTAGAGCGCCTGGGGGGTCTGGTAGACGAGAAAGACCGCTTCTGCCTTGATGATCTGGGCCAGCCGGTGGACGATGACCGAGAGGTTGCCGACGTTCCGCTCTGCATGCACGATGGAAAATGCTATCTGTGCTCCAGCCACTGTCCTGACCTGTGCATTGCTCAGCGCGTTCTCGAGAGCCGTTTGCTGATCCGGGACCAGGTAGGTCGTGACGTAACGGGCGACCATGGATAGGCTTGCCCCGGCCTTGAGCAGATAGGCCGCCTGTTCGACGTCGAATGCTGTCGTCTCGGGAAACAGCAGGGAGCCCGTGTCCTCATAGATGCCAAGCGCAAGAAGTGTAGCCTCGTCCGGATTCACCGGAACCAGCTGCTCGCGGAGCGCGGCTGTCACAAGTGATGCGGTCGCTCCACACTTCCGGATATGTCCCTCGTCAATATGTGCCAGGCTCGCGGAGTTTGGTTCATGATGGTCATAGGCAACCAGCCTTATCCCGGGGATCGAGAGGACCTCTTTGTATTCGCCGAGACGCGATGCGACAATCGTATCGGCAATAATGACCGTTTCGATGTCTTCTTTCAGCAAGGTGGGCGCGGGCATGCGCACAAAGCGAAAACGCCCCTCGTAGAGCCGGAGGAACTCCTCAACGTTCGGCTCGAGGGACCCAGGCAACACTGGGACGGCCCCGGCATACAGCCGAGACAGCCCAGCCATTGAGGCTACACAATCAAAGTCCGCACCTGCATGGCCAAGAATGACCGTTTTCACGAATGCCCGTACGTCACCACACCGTCCGCACGGCTGATCTTTGCCACGACGGTCTGCCACCGAGGGACGGACGCTTGCCCGACGACAATTGCCCCCAGGATCTCCTGCTCGCACGTAGTTGCGTCGCCCTCCGTGCGTGCGTAAGCGGTCGCAATCTGGTGTCCGGCACTGACGGCATCGCCAGTCTTGACATCTAGTACCAGGCCGACGGCCAGATCGATGACGTCTTCCTTCGTTCGGCGTCCTGCACCAAGGCGCATGGCAGCCAGCCCAATGCCTTTCGCATCGATGCTCGTGACGAATCCACTGTGTGGAGCATAGACAGGCCGCCTGACTGCGGCCTGCGGCAGAACCTCGGGCCGGTCGATGAATGCAGGATCCCCTCCCTGCGCCTTCACGATATCCGCGAAGCGCTGCAACGCGTTCCCGCTGGCGATGGCGTTCATCGCCATTGTTCTGGCGTCTTCACGTCTCTGAACGATTCCACTTTGCATGAGGACCTCGTCGCAGAGCGTCAGTATAACATCGACCAATTTGGCCGGTCCGTGCCCCTTGAGAACCTGGACAGCCTCGACGATCTCGAGGGCATTGCCCACTGCGTTGCCCAGCGGCTCATTCATGTCCGTCACATAGGCCACGGTCGTCTTGCCATTGTCCTCTCCGATGCCAACCATGGTCTTCGCCAGTTCGATGGCCTCCGACTTGCCTGTCATGAACGCACCAGATCCCCACTTCACGTCGAGGACGATCACGTCCGTCCCGGAGGCAAGCTTCTTGCCCATGATGCTGGACGCGATAAGAGGCACAGAGTCCACTGTTGCCGTCACGTCACGGAGAGCGTACAGCTTTTTGTCGGCCACGGCTACATCGCCGGTCTGAGCCATGATGGCTCCACCAAAACGGTTGACGACCTCCGCGAACGCCTCAGGCGTCAGGTTGACGTCGAAACCCGGAATCGACTCAAGCTTGTCGATTGTCCCGCCAGAATGGCCGAGCCCCCTTCCCGACATTTTGGGCATCACGGCACCACAGCTTGCGGCAATGGCAATGAGGGGTATGGACACTGTGTCGGCGACGCCCCCCGATGAGTGCTTGTCGCATTTCACTCCACGCAGGGAAGAGAGGTCGATGACGTCTCCGCTTGTGCTGATGCAATGCGTCAGCCAGGCAGTCTCGTGAGGATTCATCCCCCTGAAATAGATGGCCATGAGCATTGCAGATGTCTGGTAATCGGGGATGGAGCCACTCACAAGGCCATCGATCCACCACGAGATCTCTTCTTCCAAGAGCTCGCCGCCGGACTTCTTCTTCTCGATAAGTTCTGCGAAGTTCCTGCTCAGCACTCGGTCTCCTCGATGACACCGGTCAGCAACTCTGCCAAGTGTTCATCGGCACGTCTCGCCGTGGCGAGTACCTGGTCATGACTCAGCTCGGTGACCGTATCGGTCGCAAGGTCGGTAATAACCGAGACGGCGCCAACGCGCATGCCTGCCTGGTTTGCCACAATCACCTCGGGAATCGTCGACATACCGACCGCGTCGGCTCCCAGAATGCGCAGCATGCGAATCTCTGCACGGGTCTCGAACTGTGGCCCGGACAGTGCAGCATAGACGCCGGACGCCATCGGCAGCGAACGACGTTTGCCTACCGACTTGAGCGCCTGGGTGACCGTGGGGTTATACGCAGTGTACATGTTCACGAATTTGGAGCCAAAGACTTCATCTGCGAGCCCTCGAAGCGGGCTGTCTGCGGTAAGCAGGTTGAGATGGTCTTCGATGACCATGAGGTCCCCCAGTCGCAGACGATCCGCAATGCCGCCCGCCGCATTCGTGAAGAGGGCGGTATGGACACCGAGAGCCTGGGCAACTCGGACGGGGATGGTCACCGTGGCAGCATCGTAGCCCTCGTAGTAGTGAAAGCGACCCGCAAAACACAACACTCTGTGCCCGCCGATGCTCCCCGCGACAAGCTCGCTGGCGTGTCCTTTGACCGTCGACACAGGGAACCCCGGAATCTCGACATAGGGAACGATCGTTCGCGCGTCCATCCGTTCCACGAAGCTCGACAGACCAGATCCGAGGACGACCGTAAACTCGTATGACTGTCCAATACGCCGTATCAGGCTCTCGACGGCGATAGTTACCTGCTGTCTCAGCTGAGCACTGTCCATTACTCGACCGACCCCACGACATCGTAGAAAGCCTGCCCTCCATAGTAGGACTGAATCTCAAGGTCAGGGAATTGCTGGGTCAACGTCGCAACGAGCGCTTCGAATGACGCTTCAGCAAAGTCGACGCCCCGGTACACTGATACCAGAGACTTGTCATCCCAGGCGATGGGGAACTCGCTGAGGTGCACCAGTGCTTCCTCGACCGACTGTCCAAGTCCCATAAGCTTGTCGTCCACGAGCAGCATGTAGTCGCCCTCGTGGACAAGCATGCCGGAAACCGTGGCATTCTTGGTCGCACGCGTGACCGCAAAGAAGTCTGTCGCATCGATAGCCTGGTTCGCGATTGCCATACAGTCGTCATCGGGATCACACGAAGCTAGCTGGACTAGCGCGCTAATAGCCTGAACCGGGTGGCGAGCGTTCAACACTAGCACGTCCTTGTCGATGAGGCCGGCGGCCTGTTGTGCGGCCATGATGATGTTCTTGTTGTTTGGGAAGACAATGAACGACTTGGCCTTGCACGCCTTGATGGGACCCAGGAAAGCCTCAGTCGGCGGATTCATCGTGTCGCCGCCGCCGACAATGATCTGCGCTCCAAGTTTGCGGAAGATCTCGTCAAATCCAGGTCCCGGAGAGACGACGACGTATGCACGCTGGACGCCTTCGTCAGCGCAGCCCTCCGTCGAAGCGAGTGGCTTCGATAGTGAACCTGCTCCGGACGCCGGGCCGCTGGCATACTCGTTTGCCTGGTATTGCATGTCCTCGATGCGCCCCTCCCGTATCGGGGCAAACTTCATGAGGTACTGGATGGTGTCATATGGCTCATTGGTGTGGACATGGATCTTGGTAAGGCCACCCGCCGAGGCCATGACAAGGCTGTCGCCACGTTCTGTCAGTTTTGCGCGGATTTCGGTTTCCGGCAGCGTGTCGGAAGCCACCAGGATCACCGTGTCATAGCGGTACGTCAGGTCCTGCGGGCCGACATGTTCCTCCGGCTCATCCTCCACCGTCAGTCTGCCGGAGGCGACTGACTCACCCCGGAGGCTCATCAACATACCTTCCAGGAGTGTCACAAGTCCCTCGGCCCCAGCATCCACCACATGGGCTTCTGCGAGTGCGGGGAGCTGCCCCGTCGTCTCCTTGACCGCTTGTCTTCCCGTCCTGATGACCTCGGCCAGGTAATCCGTGTAGTCTTCCTGGTACAGCCCCGCCGCACTCTCGGCCATGCGTCTGACGACGGTCAGGATCGTTCCTTCGACAGGCGTGACCACGGCCTTGTATGCTACCTCGGTCGCTTTGGCGAGCATCTGTGTGAAATCTGTCGTCGTCAGCACCGGCTTGCTGTCAGCTGCCGCTGCCATGCCGCGGATGATCTGTGACAGGATGACGCCTGAGTTTCCACGCGCCCCGATGAGGGACCCGGCGGACAACGTCGAGATGAACTCCTTCATGGACTTTGGCTGGCTCTTCTGGACTTCCTCAAGAGCAGTCCGGAGGGTGAGGGACATGTTCGTGCCAGTGTCTCCGTCGGGCACGGGAAAAACGTTCAGGCTGTTGATAAAGGCTTTGCGGGATTCGAGGCTGGCGAGAGCAGCCGTGAACAGCGCCTCAAGCTCACTGTAACCGATTTCTTTCAAGATATCCTCCGGGAGTGCTGCTATTCGTTTTCGTGTTCGACGCGAATGGACCAGACCACGACGTTCAGCTCGACTCTCTCCTGCGCAATCCCTGTCATGCTGCAGAAAACATAGCGAACCTGTGATGCAATGGTACGGGCGACTTCGGAAACGCGAACACCGTACTGGAGCCGAACATGAACGGTCGCCACGATTGTGCCGTCCTTCTTGATCTGAGCATCGACGCCCTTCGGTGTCGACGGAAGCGCAAGAGCGCGGGTGAAGCGTTCGGCGAATGTGACGGGAGCCAGTCCTGTCACGCCGTACACATTCAGGGTAGCCAGCCGGAGGATTTCCTCCATTGCGTTCCTGCTGAGAACGACGTTACCTTTCGTATTTGTCATATCCACTCTCCAGGCAAAATGTGGTATTCGATTATACCACCAAACTTGAATTCGTTGGCCTTTGACATAGAATTGATCTACTTTTTCATGGAGGTTCATCGAAATGAGCAGAGTATGTACTATTTGTGGCAAGGGTCCCATGGTAGGCAACACGGTCAGCCATTCCGTTCAGCGCGCTTCTCGTCGTTTCCTGCCAAATCTTCACACAGTACAGGTAGAGATGAACGGCAGGGTTCAGAGGATTCGCGTGTGTGGCAAGTGTCTCAAGAAAATGAAGGCCACAGCCTGATTCGACGGTTCAGCGCATGAGTGAAGAACTCCGGAGCCTGTTGTGGACAGGCTCTAGTTTGCGTGTACTCGACCAGCTCAGACTCCCTTTCGAAACTGAGTGGATCGAGTGCACGTCCTACAGGGACATCTATGCTGTCATCAAGAATATGAATACTCGCGGGGCTCCGGCAATCGGGGTCGCCGCCGCATATGGCATGGCTCTGGCTGCCCGGGAGGCGCTGACAGCTCCGCAGCCGGTGCAGTTTGTGCTCGACGCCGGTGCCTATCTCAAGAGTGCCCGACCCACCGCCGTGAACCTGGCCTGGGCTGTCGATCGGTCTCTCTCCGAGGGAGCGCCGAGTCTCGGCAAGGACCCACGGGCGGCGGCCGACGAGCTTGCTGCATTCGCGGGCAGACTTGCCCAGGATGACGAAGTCCAGAATCTCGCCTTGTCGAAGCATGGTGCCGAACTGTTCAAAGACGGAGACACTATCCTGACCATCTGTAATACCGGTGCTCTTGCGACCTATCGATACGGAACAGCGTTTGGTGCCATCAACGAAGCGTTCAGGCAAGGAAGGAAGATCCAGGTCATTGCCCTCGAGACGCGGCCGTATCTTCAGGGAGCACGATTGACAGCCCTGGAACTTGTGAACGCAGGTATCCCGTTCCATCTCATCACTGACGGAATGGCCGGCTTCATGATGTCGCATGGGATGGTCACTAAGGTCATCGTGGGCGCCGATCGCATCGCCTCGAACGGTGACTTCGCCAACAAGATTGGGACCTACCAGCTGGCCGTCCTGTCCAAATACCACGGGCTGCCGTTCTACACGGCGGCACCATTGAGCTCCTTCGATTTCTCCATTGCTTCGGGCGCCGAAATCCCCGTCGAACAGCGCGACGAGCAGGAGGTCCTGTCGTTCGGGGGCCACCGTGTTGCTGCAGAAGGAGCACATGCCTTCAACCCGTCGTTTGATGTGACACCCAACGAGCTGCTTTCGGGCATCGTCACTGAGCGTGGCGTTTTCAGACACCCCTTCGGCAACTGGGAGCGGCCCTGAACAAGACAGCCCTGGCACAATCAGGCCACGGACCCCGACAGGAGAAGGTGCCGGGACCGTGGCCTTTTGCATGCTGTCGGACGTGGCTGCTCCTGGCACGACCAACGTCAGCGTGGAGCCTTCGCCCCTGGCACCCCGTTCTTCGGACAAAGCCCGGTAATGGCGCAGGCGTCGCAATCTGGTCTGCGAGCATTGCAGGCAGATCGCCCGTGGGCGATGAGTGCGTCACAGAGTGAGTTCCAGTGGCTCTCCGCAACGACAGCCATGATGTCCTGTTCCACGTTCTCCGGAACAAGGCTCTCGCTGAGTCCGATGCGATAGGCTAGACGCTTCACATGGGTGTCGACAACAACAGCCTCCTTGCCGAATGCATGTGCAAGGACGACGTTGGCGGTCTTGCGTCCGACGCCAGGGAGTCCCGTGAGAACATCCATCTCAGGGGTCACCATGCCCCCCCATTTCTCACAGAGCTCGAGAGATTCGGCAATGATCGCCTTCGCCTTGTTGTGGAAGAAGCCGGTCGACTTGACGATCTCTTCAACAGCCTTAACTTCAGCGTGACCCAGGGCACATGGGCTGGGATAGGCAGCAAACAGGCGTGGGGTAACCTTGTTGACCATGACGTCTGTGCACTGGGCGCTGAGTATCGTTGCCGTAAGCAGCTGCCATGGGTCCGTGAACTCCAGAGCGGTTCCTCTGCCGGGATAGGTCTTCTCGAGTGTAGTCACCACCTGTCGAACGTGCTTCTGCGCTGTGAATGCCATTTCCATGTCTCCTTACTTGACGTTTGCATACGAGCAACAGTATACTCATATGTCACGGCAGCAAGATGGCTGCTCTGACCCGCTCGAACAAGGACCCAAGGGGTGAAGGCCTCCAGGGTTGTGATATGCGGGCAGCCCCGAGTCGTGGGCTTGCGGCCGAGCGTGTTCTGTGTATACTACAGCAAGTCCGGTTTTGTGGGCGATTAGTTCAGAGGTAGAACGCTTCGTTGACACCGAAGAGGTCAGAGGTCCGATTCCTCTATCGCCCACCATCTGCGTTTCCAGGGAGCGGACATGGATATCAGAATTGTTCTTGACGACGCATCGTCTCAATACTCCTTCAATGATGGCGAGTCCATTCTCATGGCTGTTCAGAAGCTCTTTCCCCAGCAGAAACGATCGATCGTTGCTGCCAGGATTGGCGGCTTGCTCGTGGACCTGACGACGATTCCATCCACGGCCGACGACATCGAGCTTGTGAGCACTGCCGGCAGCGACGGGCTGGAAATCCTTCGCCACAGTACGTCACACATCATGGCCGAGGCGATCAAGGAGCTCTACCCGGACGCTAAGCTTGCCATCGGACCGTCGATCGACACCGGTTTCTACTATGACATCGACATGTCGAAGACGCTGTCTCCTGATGATCTCGCTGCAATCGAACAGAAGATGCACGAGATCACCGAGCGTAGCGAGCATTTCACCCGTCAAGACAAGCCCATAGCTGAAGCCATCGAGTTCTTCAAGGAACGCGGCGACCAGTACAAGGTGGAGATCCTGTCGGAGATACCCGCGACGACCGTCTCGCTCTACACGCAGGGATCCTTCACGGACCTTTGCCGTGGACCGCATATCCCTTCCACCAGCTACCTCAAGCACTTCAAGCTTCTGTCGATCGCAGGTGCATATTGGCGGGGGGACGAGAAGAACAAGATGCTTCAGCGCATCTATGGCACGGCCTTCCCGTCGAAGGAAGAGCTAGTCGGCTTTGTCACGGCCCGGGAAGAAGCTGCCAAGCGCGACCATCGCAAGCTGGGGCAGCAGCTGGACCTCTTCAGCATTCAGGAACAGGCCGGCGCTGGACTGGTTTTCTGGCATCCCAAGGGAGCCGTTGTTCGCAAGGAGATCGAGGATTTCTGGCGTGCTGAGCACATCAAGCGTGGATATGAATTCGTCTACACGCCCCACATTGCAAATCTCGAGCTCTGGAAAACCTCTGGCCACTGGGGTTTCTACCAGCAGAACATGTACTCGCCGATCCAGGTCGATGAGGACCAGTACATGCTCAAGCCGATGAACTGCCCCTTCCATATTCTCATCTACAAGTCGCAAGTTCGCAGCTATCGTGATCTTCCGCTCCGGTGGGCTGAACTGGGCACCGTGTATCGCTATGAGAAGTCGGGCGTCCTTCATGGTCTTCTGCGGGTGCGTGGGTTCACCCAGGACGATGCTCACCTCTTCGTCCGTCCTGACCAGCTCAATGATGAGGTCAAGGGAGTGCTCGATTTCACCCGTCACATGATCGAGACGTTCGGGTTCACGAAGTACAACATCTATCTGAGCACCCGGCCGGAACATTCTGTTGGAACGGACGAAGGGTGGCAGATGGCGACTGAGGCTCTGCGGGTGGCTCTTGAGGAAATGCATCTCGGCTACAAGGTCGACCCAGGCGAAGGTGTCTTCTATGGGCCAAAGATCGACGTGAAGCTTGTGGATGCCATCGGTCGCGAGTGGCAGGGGCCGACGGTCCAGGTCGACTTCAATCTTCCTGAACGCTTCGACGTCACCTACATCGGCGAAGACGGCAAGGAACACCGCCCGATCATGCTGCACCGTGTTGTGCTGGGTTCCATGGAACGGTTCTTCGGGACTCTCATTGAGCAGTATGCTGGCGCCTTCCCTCTCTGGCTTGCCCCCGTGCAGGTCGAGGTGGTTCCCATCACGGACGTGCAGGAGGAGTATGCCAAGGCAATCACCGCCAGGCTGGTCGAGCGTGGTATCCGTGCCAAGGTGGATATCCGCCGGGAAAAGATGCAGGCGAAGATCCGCGATGCCGAGATGCAGAAGGTCCCATACATTGCCGTCATAGGCGCCAAAGAAGCAGCAGTGGACTCGGTGGCCGTGCGCATGCGCCACGAAGGCGACCTTGGTGTGGTGGCCGTCGACCAGTTCATCGAGCGTGTGCTCGAGGAGATCACGGGCAAGGTCATCTTCCCCTAGTTGCTTTGCACGGGAACGTTGCTATACTCATGGAGGCTCAGAAGAGTCGAGCCACTGTAAAACGAAGCCTGTAAGGCTTCTACCTCCCGCCTTAGGCAAAGAGGTTCTTGAGTTCGCCAGTGTGTTACTTCAACTATATGGCGGCCGTTTTACAGCGGCCGCCATTTTTCTTTTTGGAGGTGTGGAATCAATAGGGATTCAGATCTGATTTACAACGAGAGAGTGCGCTGGAAGGAAGTCCGCGTCATTGACGAGAACAACGGCCAGCTGGGCTTGTTGACGTCCGAAGCGGCTCTTGAGCTTGCGTACTCGAAGGGGCTCGACCTGATCGTCGTGGCGCCGAACGCCACTCCACCCGTTTGCAAGATCATGGACCTGGGAAAATACCAGTATGAGCAGATGAAGCGGCAGAAGGAAGCCAGGAAGAAACAGGTCACAGTCGAGATGAAAGAGATGAAATACCGACTGCGCATCGACGTTGGCGATCTGACCGTGAAGAATCAGCACCTCAAGGAGTTCCTGTCCGACGGAAACCGTGTTCGCGTGACGATCATGTTCCGCGGTCGTGAGATGGCTTTCCCGGATCAGGGGCGTGCGCTGCTCAAGAGGGTCGCCACTGATCTTGCCGAGTACGGCACGGTCACTCAGGAACCAAAGATGCAGGGCCGCAATATGTCAATGATGATGGAACCATCCAAAGAAGCGCTCGCCAAGATGAAAGGATCCGGAAAGGAGTAGGACATGGCTATCAAGAACAAAGTGACCAAGATCAGGACATGCAGGGGAGCCGCCAAGAGGTTCAGGATAACCGGTACCGGCAAGATACAGGCGTATGGCGCCAACCATGGCCACAAGCTTGGCAAGAAGTCCATGGGGAAGAAGAAACTGATGCTGAAGAAGCATGTTCTTCAGGGCGCAGATGCTCGCAACATGAAGAGACTTGTGCCGTATCTCAAGGGTTAATGGAGGCTCATAATGTCGAGAGTTAAAGGTGGAAGCTCGATCCGCAGAAGGCACAAGAAGATACTGAAGCTCAGCAAGGGCTATGTCGGCGCACGCTCTATCCGGTACAGGGCGGCACGAGAAGCTGTTCAGCAGGCTGAGCGTCATGCGTACTTCAACCGCAAGGAAAAGAAGCGCGAGTACAGAGCACTGTGGATTGTGCGTATCAATGCCCTGTGCCGTTCCAATGGCATCACCTACTCCCAGTTTGTGGGAAGCCTGAAGAAGGCCGGCGTGAAGCTTGACCGCAAGGTCCTGGCTGACATGGCCGTCCACGACAAGGAAACGTTTGTCACCCTCGTCGCTGAGGCGAAGAAGCAGCTGACTGCCTAGTCCTTTCATGATCTCACCATTTGGTCGAGCGGCTCTAGCTCTCGATCTCCTGCCTCTTGGCGTCTACAAGTGGGACCTCGCGGCCCTGCTCGAGTCGCCGGGAGAATTGGAGACCGCGTCACAAGAGAGGCTCGACCAACTGCTTTCTGCGTCGACTTCGACTCGTGGGAAGCATCTGTCGCTGTCTGAACGCGACAGTGCTCTGGAAAAAGCCGATAAAGAGGTTACTGAGCTGACCACGCTCGGAGCTTCTCTCGTGACGATGTTCGACGGGCCGGAGACCTATCCGGGTCGCCTTCTCGAATGCTACCGCCCCCCACTCTTCCTCCAGATTCTGGGTGATGCAACCGTTCTCCTCAGGGACTGCATTGCCATCGTGGGAAGCCGAAAACCGACGCCTGAAGGTATCAGAGCCGCCTCCGACCTCGCGGGACAGCTGGCGAGCGCGGGTCTCGTGGTCGTCAGCGGCCTCGCTTATGGCATTGACAAGGCAGCCCACGTCGGATGTCTGGACGCAGGCGGTCAGACGATTGCAGTCCTCGGATCCAGCGTCGACGAGATCTATCCCTCCATTCACGGTCCAATTGCGCGGACCATTGCAGGGAGCGGCGGGGGAGCCGTCATTTCTGAGTTCCATCTTCATACGCAGCCGACGGTCTATACATTTCCACAGCGCAATCGCGTCATTTCCGGTCTTTCGCTGGGTGTCCTCGTGGTGGAAGCTGCGAAGGAGAGCGGGTCTCTTCTTACGGCCAACTTCGCCCTCGAACAGAATCGTGAGGTCTTTGCGATTCCAGGGTCCATCTACGCTCCTCAGCATGTCGGAACGAACGCGTTGATCAAGTCTGGTGCCAAACTGGTACAGTCTGTACACGACGTTCTCGATGAATTCCCGGGGTTCAAGGCCGTTGCCACCGCCGAGGAAAGCCCGTCCGAGGCACTGTCGCTGCAGGAACAGTCGATCATCGGCTGCATACAGACAGGGTGTACCTCCGTTGATCTGCTCTGTGAACGCCTTGCCTGCGCTGCACCCCAGGTCCTCAGCGTCCTGACCACTCTTGAACTCCGAGGCCTCCTGGTGCGACGGGGACCGGACAGTTTCGCTATCGTCCAGCCGCGGTAGCATGGACATAGACATCCGCGTTGTCGGCGGTGGCTTGGCAGGCAGTGAGGCTGCACTGTCCCTGGCTCGACTCGGTCTATCGGTCGAGCTATGGGAAATGCGGCCATTGCACCAGACCGACATCCACGAAACCGACCGATTCGGAGAACTTGTCTGCAGCAATTCTCTTGGCTCTGACGCCTTGCGCGACGCGAGAGGCCTTCTCAAAGCCGAACTTCGGCTTCTCGGTTCCGCCATCGTGCGGTGCGCTGATGCGAGCCGTCTTCCAGCAGGCAAGGCCTTCGCCGTTGACAAGAACCAGTTCAGCACCCTGGTGACTCAGAGCATCCAGAGCAATCTACTCATTTCCATTCGCAGGGAGGAATATAGACGGCTCGACTCCTCGGTTCCAACCATCCTCGCAACGGGCCCTCTTACCAGTCCGGATTTTCTCAGCGAGCTCCGGGAGCGCCTTGGACGCGAGAATCTGTTCTTCTACGATGCCATCGCTCCGTCCATCTGGGCTCATTCCGTCGACCACAACTCTTCGTTCTTGAGTTCCCGAGGAGGAGATGCCGCCGACTATCTGAACTGTCCCCTCACGAGGGAGGAGTACTACGCATTTGTTCACGCGCTCCAATCTGCCAGACGGCACCTCTCCGAGACTCCTGATGAACAGAAGTACTTTGAGGGATGTCTGCCCGTCGAGGAAATTGCGCGGAGGGGCGACGACGCTCTCAGATTCGGTCCGATGCGCCCCATCGGCCTCCGGGAGAGACCCGAAAACTGTTTCGCGGTCGTTCAGCTTCGCAAGGAGAACCGCGAAGGAACCGTCCTCGGCCTTGTGGGATTCCAGACTTCTCTGGCCATCGCCGAGCAGCAGAAGGTGCTTGGCATGATACCGGCTCTCCGCAACGCTGAATTCGTGCGGTACGGCCTTATTCACAGGAACGCGTTTCTGCGTGGCCCTTCAGTGCTGTCTCAGGACCTCGAACTGAGAGCATTTCCACGCGTATGGGCAGCGGGACAGCTATGCGGCGTCGATGGATACATGGAGTCGACCGCACTGGGACTCGTTGCAGCACTGAACGCTGCCGCAACCCTTCGCGGCTTCCCGCGGCCCGTCTTTTCTGTCCAGACAATGACGGGCCTTCTGGTCGACTACGTTACGCAGGAAAGGGATGACTTCCAGCCCACGAACGCCAACTATGGGCTGCTCCCGCTCGAGCCCGGCCCCAAACAGAAGGCCGTGGACCGTAAAGCATTCGCTGTCGTGGCTCTGGAACACATCCGGCACGTTGCCGACGAGGTCGACGCATGGACCACAGACAAGACACTCCTCTAGATTCAGGCGCGGTTGCGGCTCCGGGGCAGGACACGGCAACAAGTCCGGAGGTGGTCGCTGAGCTGAACGGGGCATATCTCCGGTTGTCGGATGCGGAGTTCCGGGCCCGGATCCGGACGGCATATCGCCGCATGGCGGCCTGTGATCTTTGTCCCAGGCGGTGCGGGGCCCACCGGCTTGCTGGAGACGCTGGTACCTGCGGCGCGGCTCTCAAGGCCAACGTCTTCGTCTGGAATCTGCATCGTGGCGAGGAACCTCCCGTCAGCGGGACACGAGGATCAGGAGCGGTCTTCCTCAGCGGCTGCAACTTGAATTGCTGCTATTGCCAGAACTATCCACTGAGCCAACTGCACCATGGAACGCAGATGCCGGTTGGGCAGCTCGCAGCGGCGCTCGTCGAGCTCCAGACAAAGGGAGCTCACAATATCAACTTCGTCACACCCTCTCACCAGGTACCGCAGTTACTGGCTGCAGTATTTGCCGCGCGGCAGCAGGGGCTGCACATTCCCATCGTGTACAACACGAGCAGCTACGACGAGCTGTCGACGCTGGCTCTCCTGGATGGAATTGTGGACATCTACCTGGGCGACCTTCGATACACGGACGAAGACGTCGCCATGCAACTTTCGGGAGTCCCCGATTACGTTCAGGTCGCTGAACGTGCTCTCATCGAGATGCATCGCCAGGTTGGAGACATCAGCATAGACGAGCAGGGCAGATATGTTCCACGAGGACTCATCGTGCGTTACCTCATTCTTCCGCGCCATACCGGCATGGCTGGAGAGGTCTTTGGCTTCGTTTCCCGCCGGCTCTCACTTCAGACATACGTGAGTGTCATGACCCAGTACTTTCCTGCCTACAAAGCGTTCGACCGTGCACTGGGCATCTCGCGGAAACTCACTGATGCAGAGTGCGACCGGGTCATGCGAACCTGGTCCCGATCAGGGCTGGTCCATGGATGGGTGCAGGATATGGGCGACGACGGGGGAGCCTGAGCAAGCGAAGAGAAGGAAGAGCGCAAGCCCCGGCATCTCGGCATCACTTGTGCATGAGCGGCAGATCAGATCTTGCTGACAACCTCGCGAGTGATTCCCTTGAGACACTCCATGACAGACACTCCACTGCTGGCCATGCCAAGGTAGACAGCCTTCCCTTTGAGCTGCAGGTCATCGACAAGCTCACTGACCGGCATGATGGCCGGTGTGTCCCGTTTGTTCAGCTGATAGATGATGGGCGTATCCGGCAACTCGTAGTCTTCGAGATTCTTGAACATATCCGCAAGGTTCTTGATGTTGTCCTCTCGCCGGTCGCGATTCGAGTCTGCGACGAAGACGATGCCGTCGACAGATTTGAGCACGGACTTGCGCGTCAGCTTGTACAGTTCCTGGCCCGGTACGGTATAGAGGCTGAGGCGGATCTTGAAGCCCTTGATGGTTCCCAGTTCCACCGGCAGGAAGTCGAAGAAAAGCGTCCTCTCTGTCTCGGTCGCGATCGAGGTGAACTGACCCTTCACCTTTTCCGGGATCGTCCGGAAGATCCAGCTGAGGTTCGTCGTCTTGCCGCTCATTGCCGGGCCATAGTAGACGACCTTGAACGTGATCTCAGACTTGGAGAAGTCGATCAGAGACATGTGATGGCTCGGATCAATGCGCTAGAAGAGGTTGTCGATCTCATCCTGCAGTCCCTTCTTCAAGTCCTGGGAAGGCTCTTGACGTGGGCCTGCGGCCATCTTCTCGAAGACCGGCTTGATCGAACCCGAGATCTTCTTGGCCCAGAACCTGATGGCGCCGATGGGTGCCTTGTTGTCGAATATGACGGCAAGCAGGATCAGGGGGTCTACGAGCGAAATATGGATGTTGGTCTCTTTGCCCTGGTGAAACGTCAGGGTGAATTCATATTCTCCGAGGAGTTTCGCCAATTCATTCGTGGCCGAGAAGACACCGGCTGCCAAGGCGGATACAGCGACTGCCGACTCTCGCGTCACGGCACCACTCTTCGCAAGGAGCTCGCCGCTCTTGTTGAGGAGGATAATGTCCTTCGCCTGAGAATCGACGAGGTACTGTGAGAACAGGTCGTCGATGGTTTCGATATCTTCCTTCGTAATTACCAGTGAAGACAGTTGACCTTCCATCTATGCCTCCGATTTCGACAACGTAACCATCTTCTTGTCCGCAAGACCGTTCAGAGCTGTCCATGCGCGGAAAAACCCAAACTCAGCTTCCTTCAGAATCCTATCGGACGACTGCGGCTCGCCAGCCTTCTGCAGGAGGAGAAACTCATCGGCGGTCAGCGTAACGGCTGCGTCGGAGTCATTCTCGGTCAGGCTTACCTGCAGCTCCGACGGTTCCGTATGGATTCCTGCACGTGCGTATTCGTCAGCAAGTTCCGTTGCCTCTATGAGGAGGCTCGTGTTGCTCTGGGTGATCCTTCGAGGCGGCATGATGACGTTAGATACAAAATTGAACGTACCGTCATGTTCGAGAAAGGCATCGAAGAAGGCGGGTAGCCCGCTGCTGTATGGTGATTGCGCATGGATGACCTTGCCCTTCTGGAAGAAGATGGCAAAGCTGCCAAGATGCCCTTCTATGTCCAACTTTCCAGTTCTTTGAGCGTTGTCCAGGGTCTGAATAAGCTGGACAAGCGGAAAGCTCTGCAAGTCACCGCGCAATTCCATAGGACTCCTCCATTTCTCTAACTTAGCATGCTATTTGATTTCGGTCCAATTTCAAGGTATGCTGACCTTCTCACACACTCGGAGGTGAACAGCGATGAAGTCCAAAGACATCGGATTGAACAAGACGTCCGCCTGGAGCAGCATCGATCGCAAGGCGGCCGACAAGCTGGCTGCGGAGTATATGTCGCTTATCAAGGATGCCAAGACGGAACGCGAGTTCGTCGAGGCAGCGACGGCCATTGCCCAGGCCAGCGGCTACAGAACTGCCGACGCTCTCTCTGCAGAACCATTGCCCAAGGGTGGGAAACTGGTTTTTGTCAACCGGGGCAAGAATGCCCTGATCGTGAGGCTTGGCAAGCGTCCTCTTGGAGAGGGTGTCAACATTGTGGCTGCGCACGTCGACGCTCCGCGCATCGACGTCAAGCAGAACCCGCTGTTCGAAAGCACTGGGCTGAGCCTCTTCCAGACCCACTACTATGGTGGAATCAAGAAGTACCAGTGGGTAACGATCCCCCTTGCCTTGCACGGAGTGATCTATGACAAGGCAGGGAAGAAGCTTCAGTTGCGCATCGGTGAGGAAGATACTGATCCTGTGTTTAACATTTCCGATATCCTTCCGCATCTGGGGCAGGCTCAGGGAGAGAAGAAGCTGAGCGAAGGTGTTTCGGGCGAAGCGCTCGATGCCATCGTTGGCCACGTTCCCGCTGATAGCAAGGACGATAAGACGCCCATCCGTACGAATGTCCTGAAGATACTCGCCGAGCAGCTCAACGTCGAAGAGCGAGCCTTCGCGGCTTCCGAACTGGAGCTCGTGCCGGCGATGAAGCCGCGGGAAGTCGGTTTTGACCGGGGACTCATCCTCGCCTACGGACATGACGACAGGATCTGCGGGTACACGGCCTTGCGCGGCCTGATGGACCAGAAGAAGGAGCCTGAGCGCACACAGGTCGTGTTCCTCGCTGACAAGGAAGAGATTGGCAGTGACGGCGACACCGGTATGCAGAGCGAGTTCCTTGAGCTGGTCATTGAGCGGCTCATCCTGGAAACCGGAGAGAAGACCACGGCCAGACAGGTCTTCTGGAGCTCCATGGCCCTCAGCGCCGACGTCGATGCCGGTATGGACCCCAACTACCTGGATGTGTTCGAACCGACGAACGCTGCCACAATTGGCAACGGCATTGTGATTACGAAGTTTACCGGCTCTCGGGGCAAGTCCTCAGCCCATGACGCTTCGGCCGAGACTCTTCACAAAGTGCTCGGATTGCTGGACGAGGCCAACGTCCCATGGCAGGTGGCTGAGATGGGCAAGGTAGACGTCGGCGGAGGTGGCACAGTAGCCAAGTTCCTGTCGAAGCGTGGTATCGAAACGCTCGACGCCGGCCCTGCGCTTCTGTCGATGCATGCCCCACAGGAACTGGCCAGCAAGGCGGATCTGTATGCCTGCTATCTCGCTTACAAGACGTTCCTGGAGAAGGCCCGCTAGCTCGTCGCATATCAGAGTGATGCAGCCGGATGCTCCCGTGAAGGGTCCTTCCGGTTGCATCGCTGCAGCTCCTGCATATACTATTGTCGCTCTCTGCCGTCGTGAAGACGGCCGAAATCTAAGTCCAAAGGGAGGAACTGTTGAGAGAGTTTGAATTGATGTTTATTGTGGACGGGACAATGCCGGAGGAAGAAGCTACGGCTGTCGCCACTACCGTTCAGTCCTTCATCTCATCGAAGGGCACGATTCTGAAGGCAGACCCATGGGGCCGTCGTCGCATGGCGTATCCGATCAACAAGAAACAGGATGGCTACTACTGGGTGATCGCATTTGAGTGCGAACCTGGCGAGGTTGATGCTCTCAAGCAGCAGCTGAGAGTGAACGAAAACATCGTCCGGTGGATGGTTACGCGACCCGAGCACAAGAAGACTGTCGTTCCAGTTGAGACAGTTGTGCCTCAGGAAGCTACCCCTGAACCTGAACCCGTTCCAGTAGCTGCGCCGGTACCTGAACCCGTTCCAGTAGCTGCGCCGGTACCTGAACCTGCTCCTGCCTCTGCACCTGAACCTGCTCCTGCTCCTGCCTCTGCACCTGAACCTGCTCCTGCACCTGAGGCGTAGGGATGAACGACCTCAACCAGGTTGTCCTCACAGGCAGGATTACCAGGGATCCGGACATCCGGTACACGCCGTCGGGCAAGAAGACGGCTCGTGTTTCAATTGTTGTGAACCGGAGCTGGAACGCGTCCAAAGACCCGTCTGTCCGTGACTGGAAGGAAGAAGCCTTCTTCGTTGACGTCAACGCATGGACCTTCGTCGCCGACAAGATCGAGAAGTCAGCTGAGAAGGGCCTGCGCGTTCTCGTGACAGGACGCCTGTCCATTAGAGACTACACCGCCAACGATGGAACCAAGAAGCGTGCCACCGAGATCGTGGCCACGACATTCGAGGTCATCGGTGTTCCGCAGAACCGTCAGAGTACTGGTGAGCCCGGTGAAGCCCCCGGCGAAGATGATCTTCTCAAGGACTTTGAAGTCCCCGAGGGATCGCTGCAGCAGGGCTCCGGCTCTGAAGACCACGACGTGCCATTCAACTGAGATGAAGGAGTAGACTATCATGCCAAATGCACCATTCAAGAAACCGAGCAAGACCGGCAAGAAGAAGTCGTTTTTCTTTCGCGCGCGTAAGAAGTTCTGCCCATTCTGTGCAGACAAGACTGATGATATCGACTACAAGGATGCTTCACGGCTGCGCCGTTTTGTGAGCGACAAGGGCAAGATCCTTCCTCGCCGGGCGACAGGCGTGTGTGCCAAGCACCAGCGTGCCCTTGCGGGCGCCGTCAAGAGAGCTCGCGTCATGGCTCTCCTGCCATTCGTGAATCGTTAGGTCAACACCAACTATGGACAGGAAGGTAATTCTGCTCGCCGACGTCAAGGGCGTTGGCCACAAGAATGACGTGGTCAGCGTTTCTGTGGGCTATGCTGCCAATTACCTCCTTCCCCAGCGTCTGGCCGTCGACGCAACACCCGAGAGAGTTGCCACCCTCAGCAAACACAAGATGGCAGTGTCTCAGGAAAAGGATGTTGTGCTTGCGCGGGCCCAGGACTTGGCGGCGAAACTCACAGGTCAGTCGGTTACCGTTCGCGCCAAAGCGACGCCGCAGGGAAGACTGTATGGCGCCATCACTCCGGATGAAATCGCCGCGGCCATTGGCAGTCAACTCGGTGTCGCCGTGGAGAAGAGAACCGTGAGCACCGATGAACCCATTAAAGCACTTGGCGTGTATGCGATTGCCCTGAAGTTGAGTCCCCAGGTCACTGCCCTCGTCTCCGTCACCGTCACGGAAGCTGTCTGAGGATGCCTGACCGAAGCGATGCCCAGATAAACGAAGCCCGCCCACGAGCTGGGCAGAACGAAACGGGTTCGAATCCGGGGAACGTTGTCCCGCCGTATGATATGGGAGCCGAGCAGTCGCTGCTCGGTTCCTTCATCGTCTCAAATCTCACCGTCGACGAGGTCATGGACTATCTCAAGCCTGACGACTTCTACTTCGATGAGCATGTTGCCATCTGTGACTCCATCTTTCGCCTCCGGGCGTCCAACAGGCCTGTCGACGTGGTCGTTCTGAGCAACGACATCAAGAGTCATGGCAACCTCGATCGCGTCGGCGGTGTGGCGTACCTCGTCAAGCTGACGGAGCTTGTCCCGACAACCCAGAACGTCAAGTACTACGCCGAGATCATCAAGGAGTCGTCGGTCAAGCGCAGTATCATCCGTGCGGGGCGAGACATCTACGAGCTGGGGTTTTCTCCCTCCGTCACGGCCATGGAGCTCATCGACAGGACAGAGAAGTTCATCTACGAGGCGTCTCAGGGTATGGTACGCGGTGATTTCATGCCGCTGGAACGCATCCTCCCGAAGACGTTGCAGTTGCTGGAGGAGCGGTATGATCACAGGGGTTCCATTCGTGGGATTGCCACTGGTATCAAGAATCTGGATCTTCAGATTGGCGGATTCCAGCCCCAGGAACTGGTCGTCCTCGCCGCGCGGCCAAGCATTGGAAAGACCTCGCTTGCATTGAACATTGCAGCGTACAACGCGGTCCGCCTGAAGAAGCCCGTGGGCATCTTCAGTCTGGAGATGTCCAGAGAGCAGCTGGCCGAACGCATCATATCGTCAGAAGCGATGATCGAGGCGGACAAGCTTCGGTCAGGCTATCTGTCGCAGGAGGACTGGCAAGCGCTGACACAGGTCAGCAACAGGCTATCGGAGGCACCCCTGTACATCGACGACGCAGCGGGGCTGACGGCTCTCGAGATACGGGCGAAGGCAAAGCGTCTAGCGATCACAGCGAAGGTAGAGCTCCTCATTGTTGACTACCTCCAGCTTGCTGCCTCTGGCGAGAAGGTCGAGAGCCGCGTCCTTGAAGTGGCGCAGATCACCCGTATGCTCAAGAACCTGGCCCGCGAACTCAATGTGCCGATCCTGGTCGTTTCTCAGCTTTCACGGGACATCGAGAAGAGAGACCGCAAGAAGCCTCAGTTGTCCGACCTTCGTGAGAGTGGAGCGATCGAGCAGGACGCCGACATTGTCATCTTCCTGTACACCGACGAAGCGATAGACACTTCCGAGATGAACACCCGGACGCCCACCAACGCTCTGGTCGCGAAGCACCGCAATGGCAAGCAGGGCAATGTGAAGCTGATGTTCGACAAGAGATACACCCGATTCGAGTCTCTCGACACGACTGCAGAGGACTGAGCACAGCTGCTCGACCGTCCCAACTATTGACGAGGAGCCGGTTCTCAGTAGAATAGACTCGTGCGCGGGCCGTTAGCTCAGCTGGCAGAGCATCTGCCTTTTAAGCAGAGGGTCACAGGTCCGAGTCCTGTACGGCTCACCAAAGCCCTCGTAGTCTAATGGTCAGGACACGGCCCTTTCAAGGCTGCGATAGGAGTCCGATTCTCCTCGAGGGCACCAGGTATGGGCGGATGGCTCAGCGGTAGAGCACCTCCCTCACACGGAGGGGGTCGCAGGTTCGAACCCTGTTCCGCCCACCACGTTTCTTGTATCGCATGTGGTGACAGCTTTGCGCGCCCAGTGAGACTGAGACACCGGATGCTCACTTGACTTTTTGCAGAACAATCTATACTAAGTGTGGTACGGGGTCGTGGTGTAGCTGGTCCAACACGCTGGCCTGTCACGCCGGAGACCACGGGTTCAAATCCCGTCGATCCCGCCAGAGCGGGAGTAGCTCAGGGGTAGAGCTCTGCCTTGCCAAGGCAGTTGTCGCGGGTCCGAATCCCGTCTTCCGCTCCATTTTTTTGTTCTGGCCAGTTGGCTATTTGTGTGCCGGCGTAGCTCAGTTGGTAGAGCAGCTGATCCGTAATCAGCAGGTCGTCTGTTCAAATCAGATCGCCGGCTCCAGTGTTTCTTGTTCCGCCTTCGCGATACCCAGTACAGGAGGGGCCTTGTAGTGAGTATTCCATCGCAAGCAGCCATTGCCTATCCTCTCGTTCTCGTTCCACTCCTCTCAGTCATCGGGCTCCTGTTCGTAGCACTTCTGGCGAGATCCATTGCCCGCCATCCGCTCGACAACGAGGCAATCCTCCAGATCACTCTTACCATCCATCGTGGTGCGACCACGTTCCTGGCGCGTGAATATGCCGTGCTGTTTCCCATCCTGGCGATCGTGGGCATTCTTCTCGCACTTGGCGACGGGCTTGTGGCAGGACTCTCCTTCATTGCCGGAGCGGGATTCTCGGTACTGGCCGGTTATGTGGGAATGCAGATTGCCACTATGGCCAATGGTCGCACTACCCTCGAGGCACGACGTTCCCTGGGGGCAGCTCTCAATATGGCTTTCTCTGGCGGGTCCGTCATGGGGATCCTTGTGAGCAGTCTTGGCGTTGCAGGGTCGTTCCTGTCGATGTTTGGCACACTGGCTATCCTTCACAGTCCCGAGAAGGCTCTTGTCGCTGCAACCGGATACTCCATGGGGGCGTCTCTTGTCGCACTGTTTGCACGCGTCGGGGGAGGCATCTACACCAAGGCGGCGGACGTAGGAGCAGACCTTGTCGGCAAGGTCGAGGCCGGCATCCCTGAAGACGATCCCCGCAATCCCGCCTCGATAGCGGACAACGTCGGCGACAACGTCGGCGATGTGGCAGGCATGGGCGCCGATCTCTACGAATCGTACATAGGGGCCATCCTGGCCGCCAACATCCTGGGCTACTGGTTCGCCCGTCAGCATGAGATGGCCGATGTTCTCCTGCCGGTGCGCTATGTTTACTACGTCGTTGCAGCAGGCCTGGCGTTCTCCCTGATAGCCGTACTGGTGGTGAAGCTCCTGTCCAGAAGTGACCGGTTCTCGCCCGAGTCCCTGCTGCGCTACGGGTCTATTGGAGCTTCTGTTGCACTCGTGATTTCGTCGATTCCTCTTTCTCTCGGAGTATTCGGGGATATGAAGGCAGGGAGCGCTGTCACCGTTGGTGTTATTTCCGGGGTCCTCGTCGGCCTGGCTTCAGAGTATTTCACATCATCACGACCCGTCGCGCAGATTGCGCTTGCGTCCAAGAGCGGCGCAGCGACCAACATCCTGAGCGGAATGTCTGCCGGCATGCGCAGTGTCGTGATTCCCGTTGTCGTGATTTCGGCAGCCCTGCTTGCAGCCTATGCCGGCCTCGGGATGTACGGCATTGCGCTGGCGGGGGTGGGGATGCTGGGAACCCTTGGCATATCCCTGTCCGTCGATGCCTATGGTCCGATCGCTGACAACGCGGGTGGCATTGCGGAACTGACGGGACAGCTACCTGTTGTCCGAGAGCGCACGGATCAGCTCGACTCGCTCGGCAACACGACGGCGGCAATGGGGAAGGGTTTTGCGGTCGGCTCCGCCGCCCTTACGTCGCTGGCACTGTTCAGCAGTTTCGCACAAGCTGTCAACTTGTCGGTGCTCAACATTCTTGATCCACGCGTGGTTGCAGGCATGTTTCTGGGCTCGGTTCTGCCATTCTGGTTCTCAGCGCTTCTTATCGAGGCTGTTGGCTCGACCGCAATGCTTATGGTTGCCGAAGTGCGCAGGCAGTTCCGCGAGATCCCCGGTCTTCTGCAGGGTCTCGCTCCGTCGGACCCAAATGCGTGCATAGCCATCAGCACGCAAGGCGCTCTCAAGTACATGGTGCCGCCGGCTCTCCTTGGTATCGCGGCTCCCTTTGTCACGTACTTTCTGCTGGGCAAGGAAGCCGTCGGTGGTCTTCTTCTCGGCGCCACGGTGACCGGCACACTGCTCGGGCTCTATATGGCAAATGCCGGTGGAGCATGGGACAATGCGAAGAAGCTTATCGAGCGATCGCTTGGCGGAAAGGGCAGCCTTGAGCACCAGGCAAGCGTCGTCGGGGATACGGTTGGCGACCCGCTGAAGGACACTGCAGGACCTTCACTGAACATCCTCATCAAACTCATATCGGTGATTTCGCTCAGCTTCCTTCCCCTCTTCATGAAGTAGGCCGGACCAGTCTAGGGACCGACGCATTCCTTCAGTGTTTGCGTCTTGCGCAGTCAGTCCAAATGCGTACTCTTTGAGTACACAGATGAATGGATCTGAACTTTCAGGTGAAGGAACGTGCCGATGAAAACAGAAACCAGGGGACTGACGGGCTCTCTGCGCTCGACAAAGGTCCGCAGGACGCTTCTCATAATTGTTGTTTCCATGTTGGCCATTGTGGTCTGTTTTGTCGGCTACAACGTCATCTCTCTCTACAGTTCTCTCCGCTCGATCAGCCCCAATGCGGGCGCCACGAGATCGACGCTCAACCTGCGGGAACGAGTCAACATCCTAGTCGTCGGCGTCGACTCGCGAGCCATGAACGATCCGGGTCGCGCCGACAGCATCATGCTCATCGGACTGGATCCCGTGTCACGGACAATGAGGGCGATGTCGATCCCGAGGGATTCTCGCGTCAGCATTCCTGGACACGGCTATGACAAGATCAACGCCACGACAAATACCGACTACTTTTCCGATGGTGGAATCGTGCTCCTCGAGCAGACGGTCGAGGCAATGATCCCCGGCATCAAGGTTAACTACTATGCGAAGGCCAACTTCGCCGGGTTTGAGCAGGTCATCGATGCCCTGGGGGGCGTGACCATTGACGTCGAGAAAGCCATGTACTACAAAGCAGAGGACACGCTTATCGACCTGAAACCGGGAGTACAGCACATGGACGGGAAGACGGCGCTCGGATATGCTCGCTTCCGTCACGATGCAGTCGGTGACTTTGGCTCATGGAACGGAGAAGAATACGGACGTGTTGTTCGTCAGAAGGCTCTTTTCAAGGCTATCGTAGCCCAGACCTCCTCGCTTCGGAACGTCTGGAGACTGCCGCCCGTTGTCCGTGCCGTCGAGAACGCTGTTGTGACCGACATTCTCCCCAATGATATGTTTCGCATCGCCCTGGCTTTCAAGAATGCGGGCGACAAGGAAGTAACCACCGTCCCCTTCCCTGGAGTGCCAGGGGATGTCCAGGGAACGTCGTACATCATCCCGGACCTGGATGCCTTGCGATCGAAGATCGCTCCTCTGTTCAGTGCGGCAGTCCCGTCCAACCAGGAGCCCTGACGAACGGAATCTCTGCCTGGCGTTGGCCACGACCGCGCAACGGTGCTTCATGAGCGTCATTGCCGTCGTCATCACCCTGGACCGCCCCGAAACGGCATCGTGCTGCTTGTCATCGATCCTGCACGGCTCCCGGCGACCCGACCGGGTCGTCGTCGTCGACAATGGGTCCGCCATCCCGTACACGCCTCCTCAGGAATACCGGTACGACGTCGACGTTGTTCGCCTGGAACACAACAGTGGACCGGCAGGAGGTGCAGCCATCGGCCAGCAGAAAGCACTCGAGCTCAAAGCCGACTGGGTATGGATGCTCGACGACGATGCCATCGTCGATCCAGACGCTCTGGCGCGTCTCGTGCAAGGCGCCGACACGCACGGCGTGCGAACGTACTTCCGCTCGGTGTGCTACAATACGCCACAGCCGGAACTCCCGTTCTTCAACTCGTTCACCTACAGTCGCCGGACTGGGATGCTCAGGCCGGTGCCCCGGGAGCGCTATCTGGAACCTGAATTTGCCTTTGACACCTGCGCCATGGCAGGCCTGTTCATCCCGTCTTCCCTGCTCTTTGAAGCGGGTCTCTTCGACGCGTCTCTGTATGGCTGGTATGACGACACGGAGTTCACTCTGCGAGCAACGTTGGCGGGTTTCCGTGGGTACGCCATCCCCGCGAGCCGGTTGCTGCATCCTTCGGCCAACCGCAGAACGATGCGGTTTCTCGGAAGGTCTCTTGCCGTCCTTGTCGACCAGCCGTGGCGCTTGTACTATGGGACCCGGAACTGCATTCTTACGCAGCGCCGACTCCTCGCACGGGGCCGTTTTCTGGCATTGTTCCTTCCTCTCTTCGCAGTTCGGCGTTTCATTTCGATTGTGCTTCTCTACAATAATCGTCGTGCGTTTCTGCACTACTTCGTGAGGGGTGTCTCGGACGGCCTCCACGGCCGAACGGGCGAACTCACACAAGGAGGTCGTACCATATGAAAAACAGAGGGGTAGTTGGAATCGTTCTTGCGATCGTCATCATCGCGGGTGTCGCTGCAGCCTACATGCTGACGCGTCCCTCCACCGGGACGAAGAGCCTCAGCGGCAAGCACATCGAGGCCACGTTCCTCGCCTATGGAATCCGGCCGGAGACGGCCGCAGAGATCAAGATGGGTACAACCATCTATGACGAGACAGGCAAGGTGTGTTTTACGATCACGAACGTCACACCATCGCCAGCCCAGATGGACGCGATTGACAGCAAAGGGGAGCTGCGTGTCGTCGGGCATCCTGTCCTCAAGGACGTCGTGATAACAGCCCGGTCCGTCGACGCGAAGGTCGCCTGGGCATACATGTACGGCCGCGACAAGATTCTCGGCGGGGCGAACGTTGCCATATATGGGGACACTTGGAAGGTCTGGACACGTATCCTGACGGTGCACGATCTCCCATAGGGACCGGATGAACCTCAATCCCACCAGGAGACGTTTGGCAGCGAGGGTGTTCCTCCTGCTGGTCGCCTATTACCCTCTTGTCAACTGGGCGATTCGGAAGGCCAATCTGCCTCTTGCCAACCTGTGGGAAGAGATCATGCTCATGGTCTTCCTTGCCGTGGCCGTCGCGACGAGCTGGCGGAAGATTGGGCGTCTCGTGGCTTCGCCCGTCGTTCTGACGGCCCTCCTGTTTGCTGCTGCAACACTGCTGAGCTATGCGGTGAACGCCTACTACATTGGCGCCTACATCCACGAAGCCCGCCTGGCGTTTGAACCATTCATGGCCTTTGTCATCCTGTGGCTCCTCATCGACGGGGATGCCGGCGGTCTCCTGCGCGAGACCGTTCCACACCTTGTCGCGAGTGCCACTATCGTAGCGTTCATCGGTGTCTATCAGTATGTCCAGAAGGTTCCGGTACCCGCTCAGTGGCTCGACAAAGACACAGAGAGTGGGATCATCAGTACTCGCGCGTTCTCGCTCTTCGGCAGCCCCAATGTTCTCGCTGCCTACCTCGAGACTATCATCCCACTGGGCGTGTACGTGGCCGTCGTGCGGACGAGATGGTACGAGCGAGCGATTGCGGTGGGATCTGTCCTGGTGATGGGCAGTGGATTCCTCCTCACGCTGACGCGAGCTGCTTGGTTGTCGGCCGCGGGGTCCTTCTTCGTCGGGCTCCTCACGTTGAACCCCATACTTGCGGCGGTGTTTGCCGCCGCCGGCGCTGGTATCCTCATCGCCGTCCCAACGTTCCGGCTCCGCATGACCAACCTCCTCAGTTCAACCTATGTCGACAAGAGCAACAACCTCGGCCGCCTGTTCCGCTGGAGGCAGGCCTTTGTGAACCTCAGTGATCACCCTCTTCTTGGAAGTGGACTTGGCACGTTTGGAGGCTCCGCCGCACAGAAGTATGGCTACTTCACGGGTATCTCCATGGATTCTGTGTGGATTCGCGTCTTTACTGAGACGGGTGTCGTCGGCTTCGCTTTGTATGTCTCATGGTTGGCAAGCGCCTTCGCCTGCGTCGCCACACGCTTCTTCCGCTCGAAGGACAAGCTCTGGCTGTTCGCGTCGGTGGGTCTTCTTGCGCTGCTGGTCAACCTGTTTACCGACAATCTTCTCAACTCGTGGGCAATAGCGCTCCTCATGTGGAGTCTCTTCGCCCTCGGCGCCGTTCCCGAGGCAGACGAGTGAAGGCACTCGTCCTCAGCACCAACAATTATCGCTCGTTCCCCAGCCGAAAACAGCGCTTTGCTCGCCGACTGGCCGAACGAGGCAACGACGTGCTCTACGTCGAGGCCCCAGTGACCTGGCTAGCTGCAGCTCGCTCGCAGCAGTGGCGGAAGCTGAATGCCTGGCGGTCCGGCACGCATGAGCAGGGAGACCACGTGTGGACCGCATCGCCCACGCCGTGGCTTCCGTACTTCAAGAAGTACGAGCGCGTGGCAGACCGCGACTCGCTCACCTACTACCGCTACCTGCAGAGTCTCGCGGGTGACTGGACGGAGGGTGTCGGCATCGTCCTGACGTACCTGCCGTTTGTCCCGAGAGCTCTTGACCTGCTTGGCGCTCCAGTTGTGTACGACTGCGTCGACGACCACAGCGCTTATCCTGGACTCCTTCTCAAGGCTACTGTCGACCGCCTCGAGGCTCGGACTGCCGACATCGCATCTGCCGTGATCGCGACCAATGAAACCATTGCCGCCAAGTTTTCATCGCACGAGGACAAGCTCAGCCTGATCCAAAATGGCGTAGATCACGAGCTGTTCGCCGCGCCCGCCATGAGGTGGCTTGACACCTTGACCACACTGCCGAGGCAGCACCGATTTCTGTACGTCGGAGCGATGCGCGAATGGTTCGACGTGCAGGCACTTGGCGCCGTGGCTGCCGCGTGTCCAGACTGCGAGATCGATTGCTTCGGCGAGGCCCTGCCGGTTGTCCGTGATGAACTGGCCGTCCATGCCAACATCGTCTTCAAGGGAATGCTCTCCCAGGCTGCGATCGCGCAGGAGGCGCCCCGCTATGACGTCGCGCTCATCCCCTTCCGTGAATCGCCGCTGACCCTGGGTGTCGACCCGCTGAAGTTCTATGAATATGTTGCGGCTGGACTGCCTGTGGTCTCGTCGACAATCCACGCCCTTGGGGTATTCGGCGACGACATGGTGCGACTCGCGTCCACCCCGCAGGAGTTTGTTGCCGCAGTGACAGAGACCATCAATAGAGATTCACTCGAACTGCGCCGCTACCGCGTGCAGTCGTCCCGACGTTTTGACTGGTCGTTCCGCATCGCGGAATTCGACCGCGTACTCGACGCGTTGACACCCAACGAGTCCTGAATATGGAGGAGAAGATGGAAAAGAAGCTTGCAATTGTCGGTCTTGGCTATGTTGGCCTGCCTCTTGCGCTCACCTATGCACTGGACGGATTCCAGGTCTCCGGGGTCGATATCGACCCACGTCGCATCGAGTCGATCAAGGCATCTTCGCTCAGTATGCGTGAGGACTTCGATGGCGTACCGGTCAATGACGTCCTCCGACGGTGTCTTGCAGATGGCAGTCTGAACGTCACCAGCAAGTTCGACGAACTCCCTAAGGACGTAGCGACCTTCATTATCACGGTTGGCATCCCCATCGACCATGCATGGGCCCTGGACATGAGCATGCTCACTGGCGCCTGTACGGAGCTCGGCAAGCTGCTCAAGAAAGGAGATCTCGTCATCTGCCGGTCCACCGTACCTGTTGGCACGACTCGCGGTCTCGTGCTCTCCACGCTGGAGCGCGAAAGCGGGCTCGCGGCAGGCACGGACTTCGATCTCGCGTATTCGTCGGAACGGATAGCTGAAGGGCACGCGTATGACGAGTTCCGCAATATGCCGCTGGTCGTCGGAGGCATCAACGCAAAGAGCCTCGACCGTGCGACCCAGGTACTGGGAGCGGTCAACCGTGAACCTGTCTTCAAAGCGTCGTCCATCGAACTTGTCGAAGTGGCAAAGATGTTCGAGAATGCCCAGCGGGACGTCAACATTGCCGTCGCCGACCAGCTGGCGCGCTTCGCGAATCGATTCGACATTCCCACCTGGGAGCTGGTTGAGGCCTGCAATACCCACTCCAGGGTCAAGATTCTCATGCCTGGCATCGGCGTCGGGGGGCACTGCATCCCCTATGCCTCGCCCTATCTGTTCGGTTCGCTCTCAACCCAGGACGAATGCGGCGACTTGCTGCCGACCTTCGTTTCGGCACGTCAGGCGAACGCCGCTCAGCCTGGCTACATTGCCAGGCGCATGTCCAGCAGGATGGGGGGGTTGGTGGGCAAGCATATTCTGTTCGTCGGCATCGCCATGAAGGACTACTCGGACGATATCACGGTGAGCCCGGCCGTCGACCTCGCCACGGCGCTCGCGAAGGCGGGAGCCGAAGTGCGTGTTTTCGACAGCATCGCTGAGGCGCCCAAGGATTTCGGACGCGAGACCGACATCGATGCCGGCTCGTTGTGGGCAGACGCACTCGTGCTGCCCATCCGACAGACGAATGTGGACTATGAATACGTCAAGAAGGTAGCTATGGCAGCAGCTGGCCGCCTGATTCTATGTGACTTCAGGGGAGTGTTCGAACATGACAGCGACGTCCTCAGGCAACCCTGGTACGTTCGTCTGTAGAACGCGGGCGCGCCTTCCTGACAATGGCTGAGCGAGTCCACGTCGCCGGTATTCCGGTCGACAACCTGGACATGGACGAAGCTCTCGCTGCCGTCGAGGGCTTCGTCGCGTCTCGCACCCCTCACATGGGTGTCGCCATCAATCCTGAGAAAGTCATCAAGGCAAAACAGGACAAGGCCCTTGAGAAGGTCCTGCGCAAGAGCGACCTGAATTTCTGTGACGGCATAGGGATCATGTGGGCTTCGCGGGTGTTCTACCACGAGCGTATCAAATCCCGTATCACGGGTGTCGACCTGTTCTTGCGGCTGCTCGAGCTGGCAGACGCTCGTGGATGGCGGCTCTTTCTTCTTGGGTCACGTCCAGAGACACTCTCGAGAGTCGTGGCAATTGTGAAGGACAGATACCCTGGCCTCGTCGTGGCCGGATCACGCGACGGATACTTTACCGCTGCGGACGAGCCCGGCCTCGTGGTAGAAATCGCCGCTGCCGGGGCGGACATGATGTTCGTCGGCATGGGCAGTCCCAAACAGGAGAAGTTCCTTGCGGACAATCTTTCCGCGATGGGTGTTCCGTTTGCCATGGGTGTGGGAGGAAGCTACAACGTCCTGTCGGGTGAGTTCAAGCGTGCACCTGCCCGTGTCCAGAGACTCGGTCTTGAGTGGCTGTATCGGTTTGTGCTAGATCCCAAGCGGCTGCCTCGCATTCTTTCGCTTCCGCGGTTCGTCGGTATTGTGATCCGGTCACCCCGGGAACATGTCGACAACATCGACTTCTTTGGCATTTCTATCAGCAACAGGGATATTGACGAGCTTCTCGAGATAGCCGACGGTTTCGTTGAAAGCGGAGTGCCTCATCTCGTCGTCACGCTCAACGGTGAGATGGCTGCTCGTGCGTTCCAGGACGCCGAGTTTCTGGCAATTGTCCAGCAGGCGGATCTTGTCGTTGCTGACGGCGTTGGCATCGTATGGGGAGCACGCATGCAGGGTACGCGCATCGAGAACCGCATCCCCGGCATTGAGTTCTCGGGTTCTCTGCTGGCACTCGCCGAACGCAGGGGCTACCGCGCGTACTTCCTCGGTGCAAAGTCGGATGTTGTCGAACGGGCTGCCTCCAACGTCATGACTCGTTACCCAGGTCTTCAAGTCGTCGGTTTCCATTCCGGCTACTTTGACGCAGCCGAAGAAGCGCACGTGATTCAGGAAATCCGGGAGGGGCACGTCGACATTCTGCTGGTTGGCATGGGCGGAGGAGCCCAGGAAAAGTGGATCTGGCGCCACCGCGACATGGGTATCCCTATCGCAATCGGGGTAGGCGGAACATTCGACGTCTGGAGCGGACTTGTCCGCCGAGCGCCGCGATTCGTTCAGAAGACCGGCACGGAGTGGTTGTACAGACTGGTCGTCCAGCCAAGCCGCATACGACGCGTAGGCAGTATCTTCTATTTCATGTTCCGCGTGCTTGCGCATCGTCGGACAGCCTCCAGGAGCTAGATGACCAGACTCCTTGTCCTCGGCTACTATGGCTTTGGCAATTTCGGCGACGAGCTCATTTTGTCGGCTGTGCAGGATGAACTCGCGAGTATCGAGTGTGAAGCAGTGTTCGCGGTCAATAAACCTGGCCAGTATGCTCACCCCGTCTGCCCGCGGCACACGCTCGTCGATCGGCATGACCCGACAGCGATGAGAGCCGCTCTCAGAGCATGCGACCATGTGATGCTAGGCGGAGGCGGGCTCATTCAGGACATCACCAGCTGGCGAAGCAGCCTGTACTATCTGGGGATTCCCCTGGTGGCAAGCCTCTGCAAGAAGGGAGTCATCTCCTACGCTCAGGGTGTCGGCCCCGTCAGGCGGCCCTGGATCCGGCGTCTTGTGAGGGCTGTCTTTGGCCGCATGATCCTCATCGATGTACGCGACGACGCTTCGCGAGACCTCCTGCTCGGTTGTGGGATTCGGACGCGGGAAATCTGCGTGTCGTCCGACGCTGGGCTTTCCTATCTGGTCGCCCGACGCGGTGAACCTGTCGCGACCACTCGCCGCGAGCCTCGCATTGTTGCTTGTGTCAACGAACGGTTCGGGTGGACGGCCGAGGAGACAGCCTCATTTCTCGACTGCCTGGGGTCCCAGTCATCTGCCCGGTTAGATCTGGTCGTGCTCTTTCCATCGGCAGACCTTGCATTCACGTGGGCGGTCCGGGACCGTCTGCTCACGCCGTCAGAACTCATCATCTCGCCTCAGCCATTACCGCTGCTGGACCTCTGCAGTTCTGCCACGCTGACGGTTGCGGGTCGATACCATATGGCTGCGGCGGCAGTCGCCACGCACTCTCCAGTGGTGGCGCTCGCCTACGATCCAAAGGTTTCCCAGTTGGCCGAGGGCTGTGGCTTCGATGCTATCCAGCCAGGAGACTCGCCGCAACAGGCTGCTCGGCGCGTTCGCGCCGCAAGCATCTCACCCTTGGCCGAACAGTCCATCGCGCGACTCGGTCAAACGAGAGTGGACCGCGTCGCCCGGCTGAAGGTCGCTCTGGAACGTGGGGACCCATGAGCGTTCTCTCAGTTCTTCGCCAGGTCCTCGCTGACAAGGCATGTTTTCTCTGTGGCGAGGAATCGGCCCTTCCTATCTGTCACCGCTGTGCCTCTTCGTTTCGAGCGTGCGACCCGGGATGGAGCGATAGCCACCTCGCCGCCGGTCCGGCGTCGGGCTTCTCCGCGTACTGGTATGAAGGAACATTGCGACAGGCCATCTTGCAGATGAAGGTACAAGGTGAGTATCAATTGGCCGGACAACTCTCTGGCATGCTGACAGGCCTTGCAAGAGCCCTTCCACTGGGAGACCGGCCGGTTTTTGTCCCTATTCCGCGGTTCGGCGCCCGGGATGAGAGAGGCCCTCGTCACTTCCCCCACGTTGCATGCAGAATACTCTCCGCGGGTTTCGATGGCGACTACGGCAGTGGCCTTCTGCTCAAGACGCGTCGCACGCCTCTTCAGACACAGCTGTCGGATATGAAACGCCTGAAGAATGTTGATGGAGTATTCGAACTCTCGTCCAATGCAGCAGGCGAGCTGCGCGGCAGGACGGTCGTCATTGTGGATGACGTCCTGACAACAGGAGCTACGGTCTGTACCGCCACGAACGTCATCCTGCAAGCACGTCCGCATCAATGTCTGTACTTGACCCTCGCTCGTAGTCGGGCTACAATACGGTCAGGCTTCTGATGGCAAGAGCCGAATCCGATGCAACGGGAGGCACACATGAATGTAGAACATAAATCCAGGACGCTTGAGATCCCTCCGCGCATTCTTGCCTATCTGAATGAGAAGGTCAGTCGGTTTGACAAGTTTTTTCGCAAGGAACCCACGCTCAATGCCAATCTGAACCTCCTGCGAGGAAAATATACATGCGAACTGACTCTTGAGGTCTCTGGCCGCATCATCAAGGCTTCAGGGCAGGGACCAGACATGGAAGGTTCTATCGATGCTGCATGCGACAAGCTCGATGTGCAGATCCGCAAGTTTCACACCCGGATCTTCCGGAGGGACTTCAAGGCGGTTGCCGAGCTCAAGGGTCTGTTCCAGTCCGAAGTACCAGTGGAGGATGTTGAGGAGTCTCCTGAGGGCATCGTGAAGCGCAAAGAATTTGAGGTACTTCCCATGTCAGAAGAAGAGGCGATCCTTCAGATCGAGATGCTGGCGCACCAGTTCTTCGTCTATCGAAACGCCTTGTCCAACAAGGTCTGTGTTCTGTACAAGCGTACCTATGGGGGCTACGGTCTGATTGAAATCGACTGACCAGACAAGACCCCCGGTCGTTGCGACGAGGGTACGGGCTATCGCTTCAGCGTTGGCGTCGCGGTCTGCTGGGCGACGCCAACGGTGTCTTGTGCTGTTGCGCATGCTGACAGGCAGAGTCCTGTGACAATCTAGCAAACCAGCGAAGTGCTGGTTTCGAAACGTCTAGAAGTTCGCTCCGTGGAGGTTGATCTCTGATGGGACTGTTCAGCTTCTTTTCCCCAGCTGCTCGCAAGCTCAAGACATATCAGGACATGGTTCCACGAATCCTTCAACTCCAGCCGGCGTTGGCCGAGCTCGACGATGAGGGTCTCAGAAGCTATGGAGCTGAGCTTAGACAGCGGGCCGCAGCAGGCGAAACCGAGACCGGGCTGTTACCCGGGGCCTTTGCACTGGTGAGAGAGACCTCCCGCCGTCTGATAGGGCTCGAACACTTCCCCGAACAACTGCTTGGAGGCATCGCTCTCTATTTTGGCAACATCGCCGAGATGAAGACAGGCGAAGGAAAGACGCTTGTGGCCACCTGTCCACTCTACCTCAACGCCGTCATGGGTCACAAGGGGCATCTCGTCACTGTCAATGACTACCTGGCCAAGCGAGACCGGGCCTGGATGGGGCCCGTCTATGAGTTTCTTGGCATGTCGGTCGGTCTCCTTCAGAACAACAGTACACCCGAGGAGCGTCGCGCCGCGTATGCGGCCGACATCACCTATGGCACGAACAACGAGTTCGGCTTCGACCACCTGCGAGATCACATGGCCGGCTCAGAAGACGGCATGGTCCAGAAGGGAGCCCTCGATTTTGGCATCGTCGACGAGGTCGACAACATCTTCATCGATGAGGCTCGGACAGCTCTCATCATAGCAGGCCCCAGTGGTGACTCGGACATGCCATACTACGAGGCTGCAGCATTCGTCAAGCGGCTGAAGGGGATGGCTCGTACGGAGACGTCTGATGGTGACAACGAAACACCAGATGGCTCTGACTATATCTACGAAGAGAAGCACAAGACAATTGAGCCTGCCGACGACCTGCTGACCCGTTTCGCCCACGCTGCCAGGATTCCTCAGGACAAGCTGCTGAAGGAGCAGGCTACCTATGGCAAGATCCTTCGCAACGCCATCAGGGCACAGGTCTTCTTCAGAAAGGACAGCGAATATATCATCAAGGACACAGAAGTCATCATTGTCGATGAGTTCACGGGCCGGCTCATGTATGGGCGTCGCTACTCCGAAGGGCTGCACCAGGCCATCGAGGCAAAGGAAGGGCTCAAGGTCCGCGAGGAGAGCCAGACGCTGGCGACCATCACGATCCAGAATTTCTTTAAGATGTACCACAAACTGTCTGGGATGACGGGAACAGCGCTCACGGAGGCAGACGAGTTCAAGGAAATCTACGGACTTGATGTCCTCGAGATTCCCACGCACCGTGCAGTGGCGCGCCAGGATGCGGACGACGAAGTGTACCGGTCCGAGCACGGCAAGCTGGACGCGATTCTCCGCGAGATCCAGGCCCGAAATGAGACAGGGCAGCCCGTCCTCGTGGGCACACGTTCCGTCGAGAAGTCCGAAGGGCTGAGTCATGAGCTGAAGAAGCTTGGCATCAAGCATCAGGTTCTCAATGCGAAGTATCACGAGAAGGAAGCGGAGATCATCGCCCAGGCGGGTCGGAAAGGCTCAGTCACAATTGCCACCAACATGGCGGGCAGAGGTGTCGATATCCTGCTCGGCGGCAATCCTGTGGCTCTTGCTCATGCCAAAGCCGATCCGGCGAAACAGCCGGAACAGTATGCCAAGCTGTTCGCAGAGTACCGCGAGTCGTGTGCGAAAGAACATGACGATGTCGTCAGCCTGGGAGGACTTTTCATCCTTGGGACCGAGCGCCATGAGTCACGCCGCATCGACAACCAGCTCCGGGGACGCGCTGGTCGGCAAGGGGATCCTGGCGAATCGAAGTTCTTCCTCTCGGCAGAAGACGACATCCTGCGCATCTTCGGTGGCGACCGCATCCAGCACATTTTCGAAATGATGAAGGTCGAGGAGTCGATGCCAGTGAATCACCCGCTCCTCTCGAAGACCATCGAGATGTCCCAGAAGAAAGTCGAGTCGTACAATTTCGATGCCCGCAAGAGCCTTCTTGACTACGACAACGTGCTCAACAAACAGCGCGAGGTCATCTACGCTGAGCGCGACAAGGTTCTTGCAGGAGTCGATCTTGGGGATGAGGTGCACGAGTTCATCAGCCAACAGGCCGAAACGACGGCAGAGCAGGTCATCCAGGCGCAACGCGCCGATGAGGCCGATCTTGGCAAAGTCTACAACGACCTGGTCCTGGATGCCTTTGGCAGACCTGTGGCAATGACGCTCGAAGAGCTGACGGAGCTCGTCGAACACCGTGACTCCGAACAGCAGCTCAGCACAACGATTCGGGACCGCGCGGAGACCATCTACCGTGAGAAGGTTGACCGGTACGGAGAGAGCGTCATGCACCAGATCGAGCACTACTTTTTCTTGCGCACCATCGACAGCGCATGGAGAGACCATCTTCTTCAGATGGACGATCTCAAGGACGGCATCGGCCTGCGCGCCTATGGCCAGCAGGACCCGGTCATTGCCTATCAGAAGGAGGGGTACGATCTCTTCAACGAGCTGATGGACCAGATCAAGCACGACGTGACGCGGGCATTGTTCACCTTCGAGCTGCAACCCGCTCAACCGGACAAGAAACATGATCGATCTTGAACCGCTGCGCAGGAGAGTCTCAGAGTGTGAGACACGCATCTCTGGACTCTATCAGCCTGACTGGTTGACGAGCCGGCAGGCCCAGCTGGAAGAACTGCGGGGCAAGACAACGGCCGCAGGCTTCTGGAATGACCAGACAAGTGCAGCAGAGATCATGGGTAGCATCTCACGCATCGAGGCAGACATTGTCTCCCAGCAGAAAGCACTGACGGACCTGGACAACGCTCGGACCGCCCTCGAGCTCCTTGTCGGGATGCCGGACCCCGAACTCGAGCACGAAGCTGTCGGCAGCATTGAGCACCTCGAACATGACCTGCAGATTCTCGAGACGACAGCCTATTTTGGCGGTCCCTATGATGCGTCCAATGCCATCTTGTCACTCTCAAGCGGAGCAGGCGGGACAGATGCGCAGGACTGGACCGAAATGCTCATGCGCATGTATATCCGCTACGCTGAACGACAGGGTTTCGAAGTCCTCGTGACGGACTACATGCAGGGCGAAGAGGCAGGGATTAAGGGTTGCACGCTGGTCATCAAGGGACAATACGCCTATGGTCTTCTGATGCACGAAAAGGGTGTTCATCGCCTCGTTCGCATCAGCCCTTTCGATGCAAACAAACGTCGCCATACGTCGTTTGCGGCCGCAGACGTGATCCCGGAAATCCCGGAAACCAGCACGGACGCCGAAATCCCCGAAGGCGACCTGCGCATCGATGTCTATCATGCGTCAGGTCATGGAGGCCAGAACGTGCAGAAGGTCTCTACCGCTGTTCGCATCACACACATCCCGACGGGTATTACGGCCAGCTGCCAGAACGAGCGCTCGCAGCTGCAAAACAAGCGAATGGCAATGGCCGTTCTGAAATCCAGACTGCTCGTGCAGCGAGAGTCGCAGCGCGATGCCCAGATTTCGGAAGTGCGTGGGGCGTTCAAATCAGCTGAATGGGGCAATGAGATCCGTTCGTACGTGCTCCAGCCCTACAAATTGGCCAAAGACCATCGTACCGGGCTTGAGAAGGGAAATGTTGATGCAGTTCTCGACGGCGACCTGCAGGACTTCATCCTTGCAAGCGTGCGACATGACGCGGAAAATCGTCGTTCGAACGATTCGTGACGCCGTCGGCATAACGATCGGGTGCTTCGTCTACGCCCTTTCGTTTGCCCTCTTCGTCATCCCTCGTGATCTGGCCCCCGGAGGCATCTCGGGACTTGCGATCATCGTGAATCACTTCTTCAAGCCCGTTCCCATCGGCATGACAATCATTGTCCTCAATACTCCGCTCTTCCTGCTGAGCCTCAAGAGGCTGGGGAGAGGATTCCTGTGGCGTTCAGCATACGCAACCATCATCTCGTCACTCCTTATCGACGTGATCGTGCCGTACACACAAGGCTTCCACGTGGACATGCTTCTCTCGGCGGTCTACGCCGGAGTCGCCATGGGCATTGGGATTGGCATCATCTTTCGCTTCTTCGGTTCCACCGGCGGCACCGATCTCCTTGCTCAACTGTTGTCCGAGCGCATCGGGCTGAGTTTTGGGACGACCCTGCTGATCATCGACACCATCATCATTGCCTTCTCAGGCATCGCGTTCCAGAGTATTACGATACCGCTGTACTCAATCGTGTCGCTTTACATCTGCGCAAAAGCCATCGACCTCGTGCAGGAAGGAATCTCCTTCTCCAAGGCGGCCTGGGTGGTCAGCAGCCAACCGGAAGCCATTGCGGGCAAGGTCATGGCCGACCTGGATCGCGGAGTGACGAAATTCACTGCAACTGGCGGTTTCACGGGCGAACGCAAGGAAGTCGTGTTCTGCGTTGTGCCCCAAAGCCAGATATCGCATCTCAAACAGATCGTCCATGAGGTTGACCCTGATGCCTTCGTGGCCATCATGGACGTGACCGAGACTCTGGGTCTCGGATTCAAGGAGCTGGGTACACGCTGATGATACAGATGTTGAGCGTCTCAAAGAGATATGACGATGGATACTATGGTCTCAGGGATATCACCTTCAAGATAGGCCCCGGCAAGTTTGTGTTTCTGACAGGCGAGTCTGGCGCAGGCAAGAGCACGGTTCTGCGACTCATTTATCGTGCCGAACGGCCGACCAATGGCACCATCCTGGTAGATGGAGCGGACACGGCAGCAGCTCATGGCAGAGCGCTCACGTCACTGCGACGGCGAATCGGCATGGTGTTCCAGGACTACATGCTTCTCTTCGACCGTACCGTATTTGAGAACGTAGCCTTGCCATTGGCTGTCCGAGGTGTGGGCAAAGGCACCATCAGCCAGGAGGTGGACAAGTACCTGGATCAGGTCGGCCTCGCTGGGTACCAGCGTCGCTTGTGCTGCTCGCTGTCTGGGGGAGAGAAGCAGCGTGTTGCCCTCGCCCGCGCGCTTATCGCAAAACCCGACATCATCCTTGCGGACGAGCCGACCGGGAACCTCGACCTGAGCAACGGAGAGAAGATCGTCGAGGTGCTCCATGACGCCAACCGTCTTGGTACCACCGTCTTCATGGCTACCCATGATCTGTACCTCGTCCAATCGACGCGCCTGCCATTCGTGCGGCTCCGCGGTGGACGCAAGGTTGAGGAGGGCAACTTCTAACATGTTTACCCTCAAGCAGACACTGCGAGACCTTGTGCGACATCCCATCCGCACTCTTCTCGTTTCGATCCTGATCGCCGTGCTGATGGTCGCAAGCGCCGGCATCTATGCGATGTCCATCGACGTGCGCCACACCATTGCGGAGATCGAGAGGACACACCCTATCAACGCATACCTCTTGCGCGGACTGGACCAGACTTCTATCCAGACTCTTCTCGAGCAGATGCAGAAAGATGAAGCCGTTGCCCGTGCGGAATATGTGAGTCCCGCAGACGGCCTCAAGAAGCTCGAGATTCAGTATCCCCAGTTCGCAAGCGTATTTCGCGATCTGACGCGCAATCCAATTCCTCCACTCATCCGGGTTTATCCGGTCTCTGTGCAGGGCATCGCCGGCCTGGCTGCGGAGCTTCGGTCTCTTGCGGGCGTTCAAACCGTTGAGTATGATGAAGGCTCGGTGCAGGGGATGGCCAACGCGAACATGTTTGTCCACAGCCTCCTGCTCTATGTGCTCGTTCTCGCTGGCTTTCTTTTCATTGCTGGTTTCTGCCTCATGGCATTCAGCATCATCAACGGCAAACGAAAAGAGACTGCAGTGCTGAGCGTAGTCGGTGCCAGCAACCTGCAGGTTCTTCTCTCGACGCCCGCCCACCTGGTCGCTGTCTGGGCGCTCGCATCGGTCCTCTTTGCCGTTGTTCTCCCCGGCGTCATCCGGTATTCCACGACACGCCTCAAGGCGTCCTTTTCGTGGGTGACACCCGAGCCTGCGGGCATCGTCTACGCCGGAGCCGCCTCCGTTGTTCTGCTGGCCTCCCTGGCTTGCCTCCTTCTGGCCTGCGTCATTGCGACGCTCCTGGCGTATCGCATTGACGAGGAACAGCGTCGAGAGGAGACACTTCTCGAATGAGAACTCTGAGGTTCCTGACTACCATTGTCCTGATTCTCTCCCTGTTTGTGGGCGGCTCCGTCTTCGCTCCTCGCGTGGAAGGAGACCTCACGAGTGATCTCAAGGCCGCTCAGGAGAAGATGGACCAGCTGAAGGCGCGGCTTCAGGAGGTCCAGAAGCTGATCAAGGAGAACAAATCGGCCAAGTACAGTCTCCTGAGTCAGCTGACCTCGCTCAATGAACAGATGAATTTGCTGGAAGGGGACATAGGAGAGATCGACAGTAACATCGCTCAGTTCGAGACTCTTCTCGCCAAGACGGCGGCTCAGATCGCCGTCAGGGAAAAGCAATACGACGAGCTTTCAGCGGGAATTGACTCGTCGATCGATCTTCTCTACCATGTGTCCAACCTTGATGTCGCAGGTCTTCCTTTCACTGGCAGAGATCTTAGTGCTACGGTCGAAGCTCAGCAGGGTGTGTCAGCCGTCCTCCAACAGATCGTCGCGTCTCTGTCTGCGGTGAGTACACAGAAACTCGCTCTGCAATCGGACCGCACCGACTATGCGCAGACAAAGAACCAGCTGGAGCAGGTGTATGCCCTCAAGAAACAGCAGGCAAGCCTTCTGGTGGAGCAGAAAGCTGCCACACAGCAGACCCTGAACTACCTCGCTGCCAAAGGAAGTCAATACTCGGCCGACGACAAGCGTATTCAAGACCAAATTGCCCGGGAAAACAAGCTCATCGACCAGATCGTCGCTGAGATCTATCGGCAACAACATCCTGGTAGTGAGCCGACAGGCAAGATCCTGTGGCCCATACCCGGCACCATTCGTATCACCGAGCTTTTTGGGATGCGCCACGACCCGATCAACGGTGTGTGGGAGATGCACAACGGCATCGACCTGGGTTGTCCGACGGGGACGACGCTTCTGGCTCCAGCTGACGGGGTCGTCGAGTACGTAGGGAGGTTCTCGGGGTATGGCAACATGTTGATGCTCCAGTGCGGCCAGCATATGACGCTGGTTTTTGCGCATCTCAAGTCGTTCATTGCCAAGAAGGGGCAGTCTGTGAAACGGGGTCAGGTGATAGCGCTGACAGACAACACTGGCTGGAGCACGGGTCCTCATCTGCACTTTGAGGTCCGGATCGACGGCACTCCGAAGAACCCGATGCTCTATCTTGGGCCAAAACCGTAGCGCTTACCGCGAAAGGAGATTCTCATGCCATCCAGAAAATCCTCACTTGTCATCCTAGTAGCCGCATTGCTCGTCGTCGTGATCGCATTCTGGGCAGGCTTCGTCGCTTATCCGTTTCTTGCACCACGCCTGACAGGCTCTTCGCGGCCATCGTCTGTCCAGACGACCCTTGACCGCGACACCTACCTCAAGCTTTCGGGCGAGGTGTATGACACCCTGAGTCTCCAGTACTACCAGAAGGTCGACGCGGGCAAGCTCCTCAAGGGACAGGTTGCCGGGCTCGGCGACCCGTACACAGAACTGTTTACGCCTGCCGAGGCGGCGGACTTTCGCGAACAGCTGTCCGGTGAATACGTAGGCATTGGTGTCGTTATCACGCCGAGCAAGAAAACTGAAGCCATCGAGATCGTGAGGGTGTTTGCTGGTACGCCCGCAGAAGAGGCTGGGCTGAAACCTGGAGACCTTATCGACAGCATAGACGGCACGACAGCTCGCGGACTCGAGCTCGACGCCGTCTCTGCTCGTGTCAAGGGCAAGGCAGGTACCTCCGTCCGATTGAAGATCGAACGGGCCGGAATACTTGTGGACTACACTGTTGTGCGGCGTCACGTCGAACTCCCGGTTATCGAGAGTCGCATCATCGGGAACAAGGTTGGGTACATCTCCGTCTCCTCGTTCAGCTCCGGTGTGGCCGTGAAGTTCGCCCGCGCTCTTCACGCACTCGAGGACCAGAAGATCACAGGACTGGTCATTGACATACGGGACAACGGCGGCGGCTATCTGAATGAGTGCCTCGACATGCTGTCGAACTTCATTTCCCAAGGGACAGCCTTGTGGACGAAGGAGGCCGGAGGCGAAGTGAACCCCGTGACTGTCAATGGCGGCAGTGTCTCATTTCCGATCGTCGTCCTTGTCAATGGAAGCTCTGCGAGCGCTT
Source organism: Coprothermobacter sp. (assembly GCA_013824685.1). Lineage (NCBI taxonomy): Bacteria > Pseudomonadati > Coprothermobacterota > Coprothermobacteria > Coprothermobacterales > Coprothermobacteraceae > Coprothermobacter > Coprothermobacter sp. The sequence goes on from PNOG01000020.1 coordinate 63,375, forward strand.
CCGAGATCTTCTCGGCGGCAATGCAGGAGAACAAAGCTGCTCTCGTCGTGGGAACCACAACATTCGGGAAAGGAGTCATCCAGCGAAGCTGGGACCTCTCAGAGGGATACGAGCTCAAAGTGACGGTCGAGGAGTACTACACGCCAAACAAGAACACGATCCAGAAAAAGGGACTGACTCCCAACATCGTGGTGGCAGATCCAGCCCCCGCACTTTTTGGAACACTTCCGGGCGATGGTCAGCTCGCACGTGCCGTCCAGATAGTGGAGGAGGGAGAGCGCCCATGATTGTCGTGGTATCTGGTCCTGGAGGCGTCGGCAAGAGCACTGTCGTTGCGGAACTCCTGCGACGCCACACCGACATGCACCGCTCGATCTCCGTGACGACGAGGGCCCCCCGACCGGGGGAAGTGGACGGCGTCGACTATCACTTTGTGACCGAGGAACAGTTCACAGATTGGATTGACAAAGGGCTGTTCGCAGAGTATGCTGATGTACGTGGTCATCACTATGGGACGCTGATGTCCTCGCTTGAGGCTGTCAGACCGCAGGAGATTCTCATCCTGACCATTGATATTCATGGTGGTCCCTGCATTAAGCGCCTGTTTCCGGAAGCCCTGATGATCTTCCTCAAGCCCCCGGATGCGATGGAGCTTGAACGCCGTCTGGAGTGCAGAGGCTCGGAAACGCCCGACGAGATAGCGGGACGCATCGAGCTTGGCCAATATGAGATGACGTTTGCCAAGGACTACGACTACATGGTCACGAATTGCGACCTTGAGACCACGGTCGACATTGTCGACAGCATCGTCCGCAGTGTACTGCGGAGATAGGAGTTGTGCATGGACGAGCAGAAAGAACAGCCTACCCTACAGCCAGAACTGGCAAATCTCTATCTGGAGACATTGATTGCGAAAGTTGACACGAACAAGTATCGGCTCATTCGTCAGCTTCTCGATACATCGCATCAGTTGCTCGAAGAGAAGACCGACCCACTCCGCGAGCCTGTTGACGACATCCTTCGGAAGTCCGCCGGTCGCATGGTGGCTGGTGCAGCACGCGATGCTGCGAACCCCGTCATCGAGGACGCCGACACCAAGCGCTAACGTATTCTGAAGTTCGATCACTTGCGAAGAAGGGTCAACCACCCCGTACGAGCGTGCGGGGTGTCGACAACCTGCGAAAGGAGAGACCTATGGACAAAAGTTCACGCATCAGCCAGACCGTAGAGTTTGTAACGATCGGGCATCCCGACAAGGTCGCCGATCAGATATCGGACGCCATTCTCGACGAACTGCTTACGCAGGATCGATACAGCCGCGTTGCCTGTGAGACATTTGTCACACACGGCCTGGTCATCGTCGGGGGAGAGATAACCACCAACGCATTCGTCGACGTCGACGGCGTCGTCCGGTCGACCATCGACAGCATTGGCTACAATCACCCGAAATATGGGTTTGACGCCAAGACCTGTGCGGTTGTCAGCGCAATTGGCCGCCAGTCTCCAGACATTGCCCAGGGTGTCGACGCAGGTGGCGCCGGGGATCAGGGTATCATGTATGGCTACGCCACGGACGAGACGCCGGAGTATATGCCACTGCCGTATGAACTGGCGCGCAGGCTCACGATGCGGCAGGAGGAAGTCCGGCAGCAGAATATCCTTGACTATCTGGGCCCGGATGGCAAGAGCCAGGTCACGCTGGAATACGATGGCGACAAACCCGTCTACCTGCGTTCTGTCGTTCTTTCGTCTCAGCACCTCGATACCGTTCTTGATCCCGATAATCCCTCACGAATGTCGAATGATGCGCGTGAGGAGATCATCGAGAAGATTGTACGGCCATCGTTGCCGTCTGACCTTCTCGACAGCAAGACCATGATCTTTGTGAACCCGACCGGCAAGTTTGTTGTAGGCGGCCCGCAGTCCGACACGGGCATGACTGGCCGCAAGCTAGGCATCGACACCTACGGAGGACGTATCCCCCATGGCGGAGGAGCCTTCTCAGGTAAGGACCCCACAAAAGTCGACCGATCGGCCACCTATCTTATGCGGTATCTCGCGAAGAACATCGTAGCTGCCGGTATTGCCCACCAATGCCTCACGCAGGTAGCGTACGTCATCGGCCAGAAGGACCCCGCTTCATTCGAGCTTTCCTTTGAAGGCACCGGCGCGGTTCCCGAGTCGATCGTACGAGACGTCATAGCCAAGAATGTCGACATGACTCCTACTGCCATCATCGACTATCTCGGCCTTCGAAAGCCTATCTACCGCCAGACGTCCATGCACGGTCACTTCGGACGTCCGGGATTCAGCTGGGAAGAACTTGACCTGGTTCGAGAACTGAAGAACTGGCTGAAGATCTAACCCGTGCTCGGCAGTTTCGCCGTTCTGACGCAGAGAGGTCCGTTTTCGCGGAACCTTCTGTCGTATGATCTCAGCTCGGCTGGGGATCATCCGGAACCAGGAACGTGGTTTCTGGTTCCGTTCATGCATGATGTGGCGCCCGCTCTGCTCGTCTCCACCTCTGGTCCCGAGAGCCCCTGGTCCGAGACGGGAGGCCTTCCTCTCTCCGTTCTGAGTGTGTGCTCAGCTCCTGGCGTGTATCCGGAGCTGGGGCCTGATGTGGCGGCACTTCAGCGTTCTCTCGACAGACAAGTCCTCGGGTGGGAAGATGCCCTCGCGATTGTCCGTTTCCTCCAGGCATCTCAGCCGCACGACCGCAGCAAGGCTCGCCTCACGGCACCCGAACCGGCACTACTCCTGCACAATTTGCAGGTCATGGCCGCGCGGGACCCCTCCTTTTCCGCAACAACCACTCCGATGCGCCAGCTGCTTTCAGATACTGAAGCCACTGCTCATCTACCCGGCGCGCTCTGGAGACTCTCCACTTCCGCACGGCGTCAGCTTTATGAACAGGGTTTCATTGTCGACCGCGGACTAGCCGACGCGGAGCAACGAGTGGCCCACACGCCGGGCGGCCCTCCTGACCCACAGCTCCTTATCGGATCGTTTGTGGACAGGGCGAATCGCTTTCGTCCGGCAGTAGAAGCGGCGATTGCCAGTGGGAGCAGCGTTGCCCTCATCGTCAGCTCAGAGGTCCTCGCGAGTCTCTACGAAGGCCTCCTGTCCCACGACTGGGGCATGCCAGTCGTTCGTTGGCCTTCAGCCGGCACTCGACGCTTTCGCGGTGACCGCTACTCGACCGTCTGGCTCAGTACCCGTCAGTTCTCGTCGTTGATCCTTCCCGAAATCGCACTCATTGGCGTGGATCTGGGAATCCCCGGGGAATGGCCCTTCTTCTGGCAACGCTTCTCGCTCAGAAGTCTTCTCAGCGTTGCGGCTGACATGAGCCACGCACGCGGCATCCCCTGTCTGGCTGGCGTCAGTGCGCCGACCCTCTCAGTACTGGACGCGTGTGGCGTCCCGACAGATGTTGCGCTGGGGTCAGTGGTTGAGAGTATTGCTACCAAGTCTGCGACCTTCGTTGTTCGGAGCCAGAACGCTGCCCTCGAGAAGCAGTCTGGTCCTACCGGAGTTCTCCTCGCACCCACGATGCGACTTCTCCGGCAACACTACGATCAGGGCAAGGACTCTATGCTCCTCCTCAACATCCGTGGTTTCGCGACGCTGATCGAGTGCGCGGAATGTGGGTATACGGCAACATGCCCTCACTGTGGTGCGACGCTGACCCTGGGAGGTGACAGGAAGAGGCTCTTCTGTAAGCAGTGTGGTCATTCGGAGGCGCCGCCCGATCTCTGTCCCAACTGCCATGGGACGCAACTCCGGTCACGGGGGTATGGCTTGGACCGCCTGGCCCATGAGCTCGAGCGTACGTTTCCGGTCTCAGCCGTCCAGCTGATGACGCCCAGCGACGAGACCGTGATTGTGCAAAACACTGGTCCATCACTGTTTCTCGGCACGTATGCCGACGTCCAGCGCATCGCCGTCCTGAAGCCTGAACTCGTCGTGTTTCCCGACGTGAGCGTCGGGCTGCGGCACCCCGTATTCGACAACATCGAGCAGCTGGCCGTCGTCGTCCGTGGTGCCGTTGCAGAGACTGCACCGGGTACCGTGCTGATCCAGCTGGACCGCCGTTCCACAGGCCTGCGAGCTGTTCTCGATGGTAGTGAGACTATGGCAGCCTTCCTTGAGAGTGAGAGGGAACAGCGCCGCGAGCTGTTGATGCCTCCTTTCGCACGTCAGTTCGTCGTACGTGTCTCGTCTCGTGGCGCGAGCCCCGACGTAGACGCTTTGACCAAATCGCTGGAAAGCGCCCTTGCTGCGGAAGGAGTGGATTTCCGCGGCCTGCACGCGGACCTGCTGACAGTCTCAACTCGGGCAAGGGTCATATCTCTCGAGTTTCGTGCCGACTCCCTGCAGGCGGCCCTTGGACTGCGTGTTGGCACAGCACTCGCTCACAATAAACACTTCCAGAATGCCGCTATCCGGGTATACTAGTCACATGAAGATCGTACTGATTGGCAGTCCCGTCCTTCGCAAGAAGGCAAAACCCATACGGAAGATGACGAGCGAGCTTGTTCATCTGGCCGAATCGATGGAAGATCTCATGAAACCCCTGGGAGTCGGCCTGGCTGCCCCTCAGGTCGGCCTTAGTCAAGCGTTCTTCATCTACGATATCGGCGAAGGACTCCATCTCGTGGCGAACCCTCAGATCCTCGAGCGCAAGGGATCAGAAAGCGCTGAGGAAGGGTGTCTCAGTGTTCCGGGTGTGTATGCTCCAATCGACCGTGCTACTGAGATCACGCTGTCGTATCTGGATCATACCGGAAAGAGACGCATCCACAAGTTCGTCGATTTTGAGGCTCGCGTGATTCAGCACGAGTTCGATCATCTCCAGGGCACGCTGTTCGTCGATCGGATCACTGACCCGTCCACGATTTCCGTGCAGGAAGGAAGCCCTGTCGCTGCCGCACTGACTCAGACAATCGAGGGACAGGGACCGCAGCTCTGACGATGGCCTCAGACGCCCCCCGCATCGCTGTCTTTGGTTCGTCATCAATTTCAGTACCGGTCTTTGATACCATCGGACGCCGGTTTCACGTCGTCCTTGCGGTTGTGTCAGAGGAGCCTCGCGTCCGCCGAGGCAAGCTCCTGGCGAATCCCGTACAAGAGTGGGCGCAGTCACATTCGATCCCAGTGCTCAACGGCGCAGACACCCCTGGAGCGGTTCTGACACAGAGACTGGTCGACGACGCCATCGACATCCTCTTCCTCCTTTCCTACGGAAGACTCCTTCCACAGGTTCTCCTCGATGCACCGCGCATCGCTTCCATCAACCTGCACCCGTCTCCGTTGCCCTGGTATCGGGGGGCGGCTCCCATTGAACGCCAGATCATGGATGGTTGCACCCAGTCAGCGGTAAGTATCATTCGCATGAACGGCCTGCTGGACAGAGGTGAGCTCCTGGCTCAGGAACCGTTCACAATTGCTGACTCGGATTACCGCGCCGATGTCGAGGCGTCTATCATCCGAGTAGGCGCGCTACTTGCTCTGCACGTCCTCGACCAACTGTTGCACAGGTCAACCACGCCGCTGCAACAAACCGGCGCGGGCTCCTATGCACGCAAGCTCAAGCGCGACGACGACCTCATCGACTGGTCGCACTCTGTTGCACAGGTATACAACCTTATACGGGCTCTTTCCCCCGAGCCAGGTGCATGCACATATCAGGAAAGGGATCGACTCAAGATCCTCCGGGCCAAACCTCTGCCTGACGATCTGGGCCTCCCCACGGGGGGTGTACCTTGTGGCACGGTCGAGACGTTTCTACGCAAACGAGCTGTCGTACGGTGCGGTGACGGATGGCTTGAACTTCTGGAAATCCAGTTTCCCGGGAAGACTCCCGTGTCGGCAGCCGACCTCCTCAATGGCCGGCGTCTTGTCGCCGGAACCATCCTCCGCCGAGTTCCCTCTCCATAGACTGTACTCACCCCGAAGGGTGGACCAAAGTTATCCACAGATGCATTACACCATCATAAATAATGATTTCTGATGGTGTTATCCCGTCACTCATCCTCGCTCTGATCTTGGCCAAAGTAGGGGGATAGAATGGGCCATCGTTTTTTTGACTACCACGTTCAAGTTGAAGGCGATACTGTAAAGATTACTGTGCCACACCACGCCTGTAGCGGTAGTAGCTTGCGAGCTCCGGTTTCCTATACGCTCGATGTACTCGTAGACATGGATATCTGCCAGAAGCTGAGAGCCGGAAATGCTCGTCTCGGGGTTAGCTATGCCGGGGGAAGGACTCCGCAACAGAGGTTGATCGCTCGGGCAAGGCTATTCCGCATGGATGAAGTTACTGATGGCCACGAGACGTACCCGCTCCCTTGGCTTGTTCTAGGCAGGCGGCCCGAACCAGGGATGATGGCGGACCACATCAACGGCGATGGGCTCGACAACCGCAGAGTGAACCTTCGTTGGGTCAACCATACACAGAACATGCAGAACCGACGCGGGTGGGGCAAGGTGAGCCAGACGATGGGGGTAACGTTTAACAGGAGCACCAGGAAATGGATTGCCAGCGTTGTCAGGGTCTGTGACACGAGAGAAGAAGCGGAACAGGAGGCACAACGCATGCATGCCATGATGTACGGACCGCATGCGCGAAAGCCAGATTGCTAGCGAGTCTCCACCTGCAATGTGGCATTTGGCGTGCATTTGGCCAACGCCTTGGTTTTTCCGGGCATTTGCGGAGATCTGCGTCCAGTCATACCGCAATGAACAATGAGATCTTCTCACAGGGACCGAATTCGGCGCCGTCGTGCGAGGAGTTGTTCGCCCACCTAAAGCACTATAGTGCCTTCGGCGGAGTGTTCGATCCTGTCTGTAGTATGCACGTAGATTTGGGTTGTCGCTATGCTGGCGTGTCGCAACGTGTCTCGGACCTGCTCGATGGTGGCACCGTTTGCCAGTGCCATTGTCGCGAAGGTGTGACGCAGTGAGTGAGCCGATATCCTTGAACTGAATACACCGATGTCCGTGAGCCGTGTCTTCACGCCTGCGCGCAAGGACTGTGTGGTTAGACGATCGCCATCGTTCGCAGTGCTGTGTGACACAAACAGCGCAGCGCGGGGGTCGGTGCACTGGCGCGCTGCAAGGTAGCGGGCAATCGGCTCGTATGCTTCTCGCGTCAGGACGACGAAATCGTCTTTCGCGTCCTTGCCTTTGCTGCGCACGTACAGGAGTGTGGCGTTGGACGTTTGACGAATATCTCCGACGTCGGAGCCGACGACCTCCATCGTGCGAAGACCTGTCCGCAGCATCAGGTTGATCATGGCGAAGTCGCGCAGGCCGATGATGTCGCTCGTATCGATGGAACTCAGCAGGTCGCGCGCCTGCTGCAGGGTAAGCGGATCGCGGTTGAACCCGTACGAACGCTTGAACCCTTTGAGGCCTGCGGAGACGTCGGGATAGATACGGTTCGACTCGAGATACTTGAAGAACTGGCGGACGGAGGTAAGGTACAGATTCCCCGTCCGAGGCGATAGTCCCTCGGCCAGCAGATGGCTCTTATATTGGACGATATCTGTCTTCGTCAGGTAGCCGACGCCGTCAGCGGCCTCTCGCAGCGACAGGAACTCCTTGAACCGCTTGAGCGCGCGCCGATACACCACCTTGCTGGTAATGCCGACATCCTGTGCCAGCAGGAAGCTCTCGATCAACTGGTCGAGATTCGCCGCCAGCGTTCCTGCAGGCTGTCGCGGCGTGATCTCCTTCATTTTTCCGTGGAGTAGTCGCCTCCGGCTGGGTCAGCCGGAGTGTCCGTGACAATACCGGCGCTCTTGAGGGCGTCTTCCTTGATCATGGAGGGCTCCCACGGAGGATCGAACACAAGATCCACCTGGACGTTCCGCACTCCCGCCACCGTCCGGACTCCCTGTTCAGCCTGCTGGAGCAAGTAGCCACTCATCGGACACTGCGGAGCAGTCATGGTCATGCGGACCGTGACGTCCCCGTCGGCTGTGACCTCCACTCCATAGATCAGTCCGAGATCAACGATGTTGATTGGAACCTCGGGGTCGTAGACGGCTCGCAGGGCGTCAAGAATCTGCTCTTGTTCTATCATGGTCTATGCCTCCGGTTGGGTGACACGAGTCACGTGTGCGCCCAGTTGAAACAGCTTGCCGTCGAGCGCTTCGTATCCCCGGTCGATATGATAGATGGATCGTACGGTGGTTGTGCCATGCGCTGCAAGGCCGGCGAGCACCAGAGCGGCACCGCCCCGCAGATCCTTTGCCTGGACCGTCGCCGAGTTCAGTGCCTCAACACCCTCGATAATGGCCGTCTCTTCCGATACCTTGATGCGGGCACCCATGCGCTCGAGCTCGAGGATGGCACCGAACCTGTTTTCGAAGATACTCTCCACAACGACCGAATTGCCATGCGCCAAGGTCAGATATGCGGTCATCTGAGGCTGAGCATCCGTCGGATACCCCGGGAACGTCAGGGTACGGATATCCGTCGACCGATATTCTGGAACACCCTTGACAACAACGGCATCATCTCCCTCGACCTCGACGACCGCTCCCGTCTCTCGCAGCTTGGCGATGATCGACCAGATATGACGGGCGTCGATGCCCGAGATGGTCGCCTCGCCCTGTGTAATGGCCGTGGCCATCATCAGTGTCGAAGCTTCGATACGGTCGCCGATGATGCGGTGCGACGCACCGTGCAGCTCAGCGACGCCTTCGACACGAAATCCGAATGGGAACACGGGCACAATGCGGGCACCCGCCTTGTTGAGGAAGGAGATGAGGTCATACACCTCCGGCTCCTGGGCTGCATTGAAGACACGTGTCGTACCTTCGGCAAGAGCAGCTGCCAACAGGAGGTTCTCAGTCGCACCCACGCTCGGAAAGTCAAGGTAGACGTCGCACGCCTTGAGAGCTGGGGCCTGACCGATAAGGTAGCCGTCTTTCCATTCGAACTGTGTGCCCATGGCTCGCAGCCCCTTGATGTGAAGGTCAATGGGTCGGGCACCAATACTGCAGCCGCCCAGCGATGGGAGCATTGCCCTGTGCTCACGTCCAAGCAGTGCTCCTACCAGTGTTTGCGTCCCACGCAAATTGTAGCCATTGGTGTTCTCGACGCGCGTCTCAATGGGACCACGAGTGTCGAGCACCAGCTCTCCATCAATGAAGGAAACCAGTTTGACGCCCATCGCCTGGATAAGAGTGAGGAGAGACTGGAGGTCACTGATGTCCGGGACATTCTGGAAGCTGACAACGTCGCGGACAGCAATCGCAGCCGCCACCAGCGGCAGGATCGAGTTCTTGGCGCCGCTGCAGCGGACCGAACCGTGGAGCGAGTTCCCCCCCTCGATGAGAAAGCTCTGTTCCGTGGTCATACGTTACCCTCCTCAGTGAGTTGCATTGAGATAATCGTCGATGCAAGTGAGTATCTGCGCTGCAGTTGTGCCATCACCATACGGGTTGACCCCATCCGCGGCCAGAATCGCAAAACTATTTGCCGCGAGCTGCTCGAACGACGAGACGATCAGGTCCTCGTCCTGGCCGACCAGCTTGACCCAGCCGCTTGCCACGGCCTCGGGACGCTCGGTGACCTCCCGGAGCAGGAGCATCGGCTTGTGCAGCGTCACCGACTCTTCCTGAATTCCACCCGAGTCGCTGAGAACAGCGGCACAGTGTTCAAGCATATACAGGAAATCGAAGTAGGGAAGAGGGTCGGTGAGCATGACGTTCGGCAGGTCTGACGCAATCCCGAACACCGTTTCACGCACCACCGGGTTGAGATGCACCGGAAAGACGAACGTCAATTCCGGATGCAAACTGGAGAGCTTCACGAGAGCGTCCGAGAAGATCGCGATGCCGGTGTCCCAGTTTTCGCGACGGTGGGCTGTCATGATGACGATGGGGCTGTCGGGCCGAACTCTCGACATGATGTCCGGAGCACGCAGGTGAGGCAAGGCCATGTGCACGGCGTCCACGATTGAGTTCCCAACGACGTCGATCCTGCTCGTGTCGATACCTGATTGTAGAAGATTCTTTCTGGCCTCGTCAGTGGGCGCGAAGCAGAGGTCGGAAATCTGATCTGTAAGCATGCGGTTCACTTCTTCGGGGAAAGGGCTGAACTTCTGATGGGACCTGAGTCCTGCCTCGACATGACCCACCGGGATCTTGACGTAGGTCGCCGCGAGAGCTCCCATGAACGTCGTGGTGGTGTCTCCGTGAACCAGGACCATGTCCGGCTGCAGCTCAGCCAGTGCATCGGAAATCTGTGTCACGAGCGCCGCTGTCAGGTACGGAAGTGTTTGGCGCTGCTTCATGACGTTCAGGTCTCGCCACACCTCTATCTCGAACATTTGCACGACGTCGTCCAGCATCTGCATGTGCTGGCCGGACAGAAGCACATGACTGTCGAACCGCGGATCGGCCTCCAGCGCCTTGACGATGGGCGCCATCTTGATCGCCTCAGGACGCGTACCGAAGATGGACAGAACTTTCCGACGCATGTCAGCGGACTCCCAGAAGGGCGATGGCCAGCCCGATCGAGCATAGCACGAACGTCACCAGGTAGTACAGCGTCGTAATACGCCGCTGGCTCCATCCCCGGAATAGCAGCAGATAGTGGAAATGCCCATTGTCTCCCTCCATGGGAGACCGGTGCTTGGCTGCCCGACGGAAAATGCTCGAGAGTGTTTCCGCGATGGGAATGCCAAGCGCGAATACCGACACGATGAGCATAACCGTTGTCGGCAGCTTGAGGGCGCCGTAGACGGACAGGCTCGCGATCATGAACCCAAGAAACTCGGACCCGGCATCTCCAAGAAACACTTTTGCCGGATTGTAGTTGAAGACAAGGAATCCCAGGACAGCACCAAGCAGCGCCACCAGGACGGCCCCCATGGTCGCCATGCCCTTGAGTGCGGCGAAGAAATACATTGCGAGGAGAATCAGCGCAGCGACGCCGCCCGCAAGGCCGTCCAGCCCATCGATGAGGTTCAGCGCATTCGTGATTCCCACGATCCAGAAATAGGTAAGGATGATGCCGCCGACGCCAAGCTCGAAGAATCCTCCATGCAGGAAGTTGGTGAACGCGGTCACACGAACCCCAAACGCGATGACGACGATTGCAGCCACTGATTGTATCAGCAGCTTCAGCAACGCGGGGATGTCGAACATGTCGTCCAGGAGCATGCCGATAAACACGATACCTCCACCGACAAGGATCCCCTTCAACTGCATTGTGAGTGAATCGAAGAAGAACACAGACACGATGAACGCGATCACGATGGCGATGCCACCAGTGCGGGGGGTCACCTTCCGATTCACTCTGCGCCGCCCCCCGTCGATGTTCGCCTCAGTACTTGCAGTCGGCTTGTCGGTGATGCCAAGGCGCAGCCCAAGTTTCATGAAGACCGGGGTCAACACAAGACTCAGCGCCAGAGCCACGAGAAACGACCAGAGCTGTGCCTGCGTAATCACAAGATGCATGGACTATTTTGTCCCGTATATCCTGTCCCCGGCATCCCCAAGACCGGGAAGAATATATCCATTCTCGTTCAAACGACGGTCAATTTCCAGAGTGACGATCTTCACGTCGGGATGCTCGCGCTGCAGCACCTCGATGCCCTCCGGCGCTGCAATGAGACAACAGAAACAGATGCTGCGAGGATGCCGCTCCTTGACCAGTGAAATGGCCTTGGAGGCGCTGCCTCCAGTTGCAAGCATCGGGTCCACGACAAATACGTCTGACTCAGGAGTGCTCTCGGGAAGCTTGCAGTAGTACTGAATCGGTTGCAGAGTGTTCTCGTCTCTGTACAGACCGATGTGCCCCACCTTGGCGTGAGGGATCATGTCGAGCATCCCCTGAGCCATGACGAGTCCGGCCCGAAGCACGGGCACGATGGTGACTTCGTTCTCCAGTTCCTGCCCATCGTAGGACTCCAACGGGGTCTCTATGGGGCACGCCTTGGTCCGCATATTCCTGCATACCTCGTACGTCATGAGCCCGGCAAGTTCCTCTGCCAGCTGGCGGAAGTCCTTGTGCGTCGTGTTCCTGTTGCGAAGAAGGGTCAGCTTGTGTCGTATCAGCGGATGATTCAGCACCTGAACGTTGGGGTAGTCCATCGGTTCTCCTAGTACATTTTGCCTGCGTATAGTGGAAAACGGTCCGTAAGCGCTGTCACACGAGCTCGAATCTGAGCCAGCATCCCCTCGTCGTCGCGTGCGACAATCGTCTCGTCGATCAGAGCAGCGATTTCAACCATCTCCGGCTCACGCATGCCACGACTGGTCGTGGCCGGAGTCCCAAGCCGTATGCCACTTGCCTTGTTGGGCGGCAAGGGATCGAAGGGAATGGCATTCTTGTTGACAGTGATCCCTACGGTCTCGACAAGCGCCTGAGCTTCCTTGCCCGTAATGCCCTTGGAGGTCAGATCGACCAGCATCAGGTGAGTGTCGGTGCCGCCGGAAACGATGCGGTAACCACGCTCCATCAGCGCCTGCGCCAAGGCTTTTGCGTTGGCGAGGACCTGCTTCTGATAGGTGACAAACTCGGGAGATGTGGCTTCTCTGAGAGCGACCGCCTTCGCCGCGATGACATGCTCAAGAGGGCCTCCCTGACTGCCAGGGAACACAGCACTGTTGAGCTGCTTGGCGTACTTCTCCTTGTAGAGAATGATGCCTCCCCGAGGCCCGCGAAGTGTCTTGTGCGTCGTGGTCGTGACAAAATCCGCGTATGGCACCGGTGAAGGATGGACGCCCGCGGCGACGAGCCCAGCGATGTGAGCCATGTCTACCATGAGCAATGCACCGACCGAATCGGCGATCTCACGAAAGCGGGGGAAGTCGATAGTGCGCGGGTATGCACTGGCGCCTGCGATAATCAGCTTGGGGCGCTCTGCTCGAGCTAGTTCGGCTACTTGGTCATAGTCGATTGTCTCAGTGTCTCTTCGAACGCCGTAGGAGACGATGCGAAACAGCTTTCCCACAAGCGACACGGGGCTTCCATGACTCAGGTGCCCGCCATCGGCAAGGGACATGCTCAGGATCGTGTCTCCTGGCTGTAGAACGGAGAAGTAGACCTCGAGGTTGGCCTGCGTTCCCGAGTGGGGCTGTACGTTTGCCCCCTCCGCACCGAAGAGCGCCATGGCACGCTCGATAGCCAGCGTCTCGACGACATCCACATACTCACAACCGCCATAGTAGCGCCTGCCCGGGTAGCCCTCGGCGTACTTGTTTGTCAGGACTGAACCCTGCGCTGCCAAGACCTCTTCGGACACGAAGTTCTCAGAGGCAATGAGCTCAATATTGTTCTGCTGGCGGTGCAGTTCCTTGTTCAGTGCGTCAGCTATCTCTGGGTCAACCCTCGTTAAGTCTGTCATGGTGACCTCCCATCATTTCATCCGGCATTTCGTCGTTCAAACATTCTATCACGAATGGCGGACGGCGACACTACTTGGATGTGTTCATACTGTATATGATTCCCCGTGCGGTCGCCTGCACCACTTGCCATACATTCAGACCCCCCTGCAAATATCCCACGTACGGTTCGCGAAAGGGCCCGTCGAAACTCAGTTCAATCGTGGATCCCTGGACAAGAGTTCCACCTGCCATCAAGATTTCCGTCTCGTATCCTTGCATGCGGCTCGGCTCGGGCACGGCATCGGCGTCCAGCGCAGAGCATTCCTGCACGGCGCGCGCAAACGCTGCGAACCGTTCCCTTGACCCGCACTCGATGCGAAGAACAATGTCCCCGCGGAGCTCGCGGGGACCCGGATCCACGACGAAGCCGTTTTCCTGCAGAAGCACGCTCGCAAGAAGGTTTCCCGTCAGGACCTGCTCAATGACTGTCGGGGCAAAGAGTAGACCTCGCAGAAACGCCTCGGCAAATCCAAGATTCGGCCCAATCTCAGCACCCACTCCTGGACTCGAGTACCGCGTCGCGGCCAAGGCGACTGCCCTGGAAGTTCCCACCACGTAGCCACCCGTCGGGACAATGCCCGCTCCTAGGTTCTTCATAAACGATGAAGCCAGCAGATCCGCCCCGTCCATCGTGGGCTCACGATCCTCAAGAAGGTCACCATAGCAGTTGTCGACAAGGATCAGACTCTCGGGCGAGACGCGTTTCACGGAGGAGATCATGCGTGCGATCTCACCCTCGCGAAGCGCGCGGACGCGCTTGTATCCGCGACTCCGCTGAATCAGGACAAGTTTTGGCAGCTGGGTCGAGAAGCATCTCTCGAGCTGTTCCTCCCAGAGTTCTGCGGGGGATACCGTGATGTCGCACTGGGCATAGCTGACACCAAACTCCGCAAGCGAACCGTCAGATGGGCGGATCCCAATAATCTCCTCCATCGTATCGTAGGGGGCTCCCGTCACGCAACACAGCAGATCCGTGGGGCGAAGTACCCCGAACAGCGCGATAGCCAGAGCATGGGTGCCAGAGATAATCTGCGGGCGCACGAGTGCAGCCTGTGCGCCGTAGAGGTAGGCAAAGACGCGTTCGGTCTTGTCCCGCAAGTTGTCCCCGATGCCATAGCCCGACATAGGCCGAAGGTCGGATGTCGACAAGCGGGCGGCGTGGAATGCGTCGAGGATTCGCATGAAGTTGCGACGTTGAACTGCACGAATATCCGCGATTTCGGTCGCATACTCCCGCTCGAGCTGCTGCGCCCGTTCCATCAGCCGGCCTTCCGTGATCATCTGCTTTGTCCCCCTGCGGCTGATTCGACGAGGGCAGCCGCCTGCGCCAGAATCACATTCGATGATTGATCGGACACGTCGATCCACCGAACGTCCTTCTCTCTCTTGAACCACGTCTCCTGCCGTTTGGCGTAATTGCGCGTACGCCTCTTCCAGAGCTCAATCGCCTCGTTGCGCCCGATTTCCCCGCGCATCCAGGCGCTCAGCTCCTTGTAGCCTATGCCCTGCATCGCGGTGTCATCAGGGTTCAAGCCATCGGCCAGCAGACGCCGCACTTCCTCTTCCATTCCTGCGGAGATCATGGCATCAACGCGCCGGTCAAGCCGTCTGTAGAGTTCGGCTCGCTCTGCATGCAGGCCAATCCGGAGTACTCGCCAAGGGACCGGGTGCTGTCTTCGCTTCAGGACGCTCGGCAGATCTCCTGACTGAGTGCTCATTTCCAAAGCCCGTTCCAGCCGCCTGGAATCGTTGGCAGCAATCTCGCATTCCGCGAGAGGGTCGATAACTCTCAGACGCTCGCGGAGCTCGCCCTCAGACAGCTTTCGCAGCTGGCTCCGCAGCATCGTGTCGGGCTTCTCCGGCAGGAATTCGTAGCCGTCGAGGACGGCCCTCACGTACAGACCAGTCCCTCCCACGAGGATCGGCAGTCGCCCTGAGCGAATCGCCTCATTCACAGCCTCGAATGCCAGGACCTGGTATTCCGCGACGGAAAAGTGGTGATTGGGAGGAACGACGTCGATGAGTGCATGCGGAACACCCAGGCGTTCTGATAGGCTGAGTTTTGCCGTCCCGACGTCCATCCCCTGGTAGACCTGCATCGAGTCGGCAGAGATGATCGATCCTCCGAAACGACGGGCTATTCCCAGGGAAAGCACGGTCTTGCCCGTTCCGGTGGCCCCGACGATGCCTACGATCAATGGAAGACTAGAATACTCGAGTGCCATACAACCCTTTCCTCGAGCCATGGTCGACGGCCACGCTGACGAAGGTGCCAATTCCTGGTACCGGCTCAGAACATGAGAACCAGACATTCCTGCCATCGATCGACCTTCCGAAGGCGTTCCCGCCTGCATGCGCCGACAGGACGAGCACGTCGAGGAATCTGCCGGCAAGCACCTGGTTGCTCTGCTCGCTCAGGTCCTGGACGATGTTGAGCAGGAAGGAGTGGCGTTCGTCGATGATTGCGGGCGGCACCTTGTCCTGCATTCTGGAGGACGGCGTACCCGGCCTGTCGGAGTACTTGGCAAGGAAAACCCCGTCGAACCGGAATCCACGGACCGCATCAACCGTATGGGCAAAATCATCATCCGTTTCCCCGGGAAAGCCCACAATGATGTCTGTTGTCAATGTCCAGTCAGCATTCTCGCGAATGGGCTCTGCAAGCCTGCCGTAGTCTGCAACTGTATGCCGCCGGTTCATCCGCTCAAGAATCCGGTCACTCCCCGACTGCAGGGGAAGGTGCAAACGATGCTCGATGTGCCGCAGTTCCATGAGCCGTTTCACTTCGTCCGGCGTGAAGTTGGCCGGATGAGAGCTCAGGAACCAGAACCAGAAGTTGCCGTCCAGTTCATCGACCGAGCACATAACCTCAACCAGCCCTCCTAGGCTCGACCGATACCTGTTGATGTTCTGTCCCAGGAAGAGCAGCTCAGAGAAGCCGCTCCCGACGGCTCGCTCGGCTCGATGCAGGACTTCGCCGACGTCGACAACGACCTCGGGACCTCGTGCCCTTGGAACGATGCAGTAGGTACAGTAGCTTTCACATCCACGAACAAGTTCAATGTCTGCCGTGGGAAACAGCGAGTGAGGAGCCGTGCAGTCCAGTTCACCGAGCGGCACAACGGTCCCTACGACGGCAAGCACGTGCTCCACATCCGCGGTGCCCTCCACGACGTTCAAGCCACGGCCTGCAATGCGAACCGCTCGTTCTTTGTCGAGCGTGGCCGTGCAACCCATGAACACGATGTGGCTGGCTCCAACCAGCTTCGCAGCTTCGCCGAGGAAGCTGAAGGCCTTTTCCTCAGCCTTCTCGCGGACTGCGCACGTGTTGATGATGACCAGCGATGCTTCGCCAAGACTCTCGGAAGGCCGATGACCTCCCCGTGTCAGTGCGTCAGCGATCGTAGCGCTGTACAGCTGGTTGAACTGACACCCGAATGTCTTGATGAGAAACCCGGACATGTCAGGTATCCCTCTGCAAGAGTGTTATCGACGTACTGCTCCCGGTTGACGCATCGATGTCAACCACGACCGCCATCAACGTCGCATCGCCCTCCGCAACGCGTGGCGCGTACATGATGCCCGTCTCGAAGCGACGCATCATGACTTCTGGGTCCAGCCCGATGATCGAAGAGCGTACGCCCGTCATGCCGACATCGGTGATGAATGCGGTGCCTGCGGCTGTGACGCGCGCATCCGCCGTGGGAACGTGCGTATGTGTTCCCAAGACCGCCGACATGCGGCCGTCCAGCAGGCGAAGCATCGCTGCCTTCTCTGCCGTAGCCTCCGCATGAACATCGACGACTTTCATACGGACGGCCGCAATCTCCGGGTCGCGCAAGACCTCTTCCATGTACCGGAACGGGTTATCGACACCGTTCATGCAATACTGACCCATGACGTTGACGACAGCCAGGGGACCCTCCGGCGTCTGCCAGATGATGGATCCGTGACGCCTGATGGCAGGACTGACATTGCCGGGACACAATACACTCGGGTGTTCCTGCATCAGGTCAAGGATTTCCGGCTTGCCGAGCGTGTGATTGCCCCCTGTAAAGATGTCGACACCCGCAGCGCTGAGTTCTTCAAACGCAGACCGGGTCATGCCGGTCCCGTGGGTCGCGTTCTCTGCGTTGGCCACGACGACCGTGGGCCGCAACTCTGCCTTGAGCTGTGGAAGCAGTCGCCGCACGATCGTACGCCCCGGGCGGCCGAAGACATCACCGATGAACAGCAGTCTCACGAGCAGCCCTTGCCCACGACGTGGACAGCAAAAGCGCTGGCCACAGAGGGCCAGCGCATATGGAGCGACTGATGCAGAGCTGACAACGGTTGTGCCGTGCTACTTCTTCGATGCTGTCTTCGCAGCGCCCTCGGCAGGAGCAGCGGCAGGAGCAGCACCCGGTGCAGGAGCAGTTCCTGCTGCAGGAACAGCGCCTTCGACCGCAACACCCTCCTCAGGAGCAGGCGGGGCCTCTTCGATAGCTGGCGCAACGACTGAGAACACCGTCGCCGTTGCGTTTGTGAGCACCTTCACCTTGTCGCCAAGCTTCAGATCAGCCACATGGATGGAATGCTTCAGTCCGAGGTCGGAAACGTCAACCTCCAGATAGTCAGGAATGTCGAGCGGAAGAGCCTCGACTTCGAGCTCGTACAGTGAGTGCTCGAGCACTCCGCCTTCCTTGAGGCCAATAGCTGTTCCGATGGGGCGAATCGGGATCCTGCTGGTCAGCGTCTCGTCAAGAGAGATGGACAGGAAGTCGACATGTGTATAGGTGTCCCGGATCGAGTTTATCTGGTACTCATGCACAACGGTGGTCATAGCCTTGCCACCCTCAAACTGAAGCTCGACGATGGCAGACGCCCCAGTCGTACGACGGATGCGTTCGAATGCTCGCACAGGAACTGCAACGGACATGGGCGCCATTCCGTGACCGTAAACCACTGCTGGGATGAAGCCCTGCCTGCGCAGGACGCTTAGCTTGCCATGCTTCCCGCTTTCACGGGCAACGGCTTCTATCGCTACTCTTTGCATACCAACTCCTCACTCATAAGATATCGGCATATCTTTGACATTGTATGTCAAATCAGCTCTGAATCAAGTAGACAGCCTTCAGACTATCACAGCTGAAACAGGGCGGAGACCGATGAGTGGTTGTGGATGCTGTAGACGGCCTTGGCGATGAGCTCCGACACCGACAACACCGTAAACATCGAGGGAAATTCGCGTCCGGGGACGAACATCGTATCTGTCACAATCACTTCGCTGAAGTTCGACCGGGCAAACAGTCCAAGGGAGTCCCCCGCAAAGACGGCATGAGTCGCGCAGGCAATGACGCTCTTGGCGCCCTCGGTCAGGGCACGGTTGCAGGCGTTCAACATCGTATTGCCCGTATGGATTGCATCGTCGGCAATAATAACGTTCTTGCCTCGTACATCACCGATGAGTGACTGAAATTCGACCGTGTCCGGCGAAAGACGCTTCTTCACAAACAGAGCCTGTGAAGCATGAATGGTCTGTGCAAACGTACTGGCCCTCGCCACGCCTCCCACATCAGGAGACAGGACAACAAGGTCCTCTAGCTCCTTGCGGCTGATATACTGCGCAAACTGGACCATGGCCGTCAGGTTGTCCGCAGGGATGTCGAAGAAGCCCTGAATCTGAGCAGCATGGAGATCGATTGCGACCACACGGTCTGCGCCCGCCACTGTCACGAGGTTCGCGACCAGTTTGGCACTGATGGGTTCTCGGGAGCGAACTTTCCGATCCTGGCGCGCATAGCCGAAAAACGGGATGATCGCTGTTATGCTGGCGGCTGAAGCGCGTTTCAGAGCGTCAAGCAGGATCAGTAGTTCGAACAGGTTCTCTGCCGGTGTATTGGTGGGCTGGATGACGTAGACGTTCAACCCCCGCACGTTCTCGCTGATACGCAACTTGATCTCTCCGTCAGGAAAACGGCCGACCTCAGCCTGACCGAGAGGAATACCAAGATAGGACGCGACCTTCTCGGCCAACGGTTTGTTTGCATTGCCAGAGAAGATCCTGATCGGGTTATACTCATTGTCCATGTTTTTTCCTCCTGACCCATCCCTCTTTGTCGACTTGAACCGCTCGTGCGATGGCAAGAGCTTCCGGGGGCACATCATGGGTGATCGTCGACCCGGTCGCAGTGTACGCTCCCTCATGAATCGTCACTGGAGCGACCAGATTGTTGTTGGCGCCGATGAAGACGTCTTTCTCGATGACCGTGCGGTGTTTGGCATGCGTGAATCCATCGTAGTTGCAGGTGATCGTTCCCGCTCCGACATTGACGTTCTCGGCAATGGCAGCGTCGCCGATATACGAAAGATGTGGAACCTTGCTTCCTGCTCCCAAAGATGAGGCCTTGAGTTCGCAGAAAGCGCCGACCTTTGATCGTTCGGCCATCAGCGTCCCCGGCCGGATGTAGGAGAAGGGACCGACTGCACAGTTGCTTCCTATCGTGGAGCCCTGCACGAACGAGGCCAGGACTGTTGTCTCATCGCCCACCTGCGCGTCGATGAGAATCGTGTTGGGCCCGATGATACTGGAGTTGCCTACCCTGGTGGCTCCCTTCAGACAGGAACCTTGCCGGATCTCTGTATCGCGTCCGACAACGACATCCCAATCGACGCGGACTGTTCCCGGCATGTCGACGGTAACGCCCTCCCGGTACAGATGGTCCAGCTTCCGCCGCTGAAGCAGACCAGTGGCCAGCGCGAGCTCTGCCCGGTCGTTCACCCCAGACATCTCCCATGCGCCGCGAGCCACAGGACAATGCACATGACTGCCATCCTGCACAGCCATTGAGAGACAATCCGTGACATAGTACTCACCCTGAGCATTGTTCGGCTTCATCTGTGCCAGCCACCTGCGAAGCTCCGCCGAACGGAACAGGTAGATGCCGGTGTTGATCTCGTGAATGTCAAGTTGTTCCGGCCGCGCGTCTCGTGCCTCGACAATGCCGGCGAACGCTCCGTCCACGGTCCGCACGACGCGTCCCAGTTGGCCGGCGTCATCAAGATACGCCGCAAGGACTGCTGCATCGGCCTGTTCAGCAAGACTCTCGTCAAGGAACTCGCGGTAGTCCTCTGCGGACGGAAAGGGATCATCCCCGTTGCATACGAGGACGTACTCCGCAGAAACGTGGTCCATGCCGCACTGGACGGCGTGACCGCTGCCATGCTGTTCAGGCTGAACCGCGTAGGTCAGGCGGTTGCCGAATGCCGCGCAAAACGCCTCATTGGCTGCCGGTGTGACGACGATCGGCTGGACATCGATGTCCTTCAGTGCATCAACAACGTACCACAACATGGGATGGCCCAGGACATCATGGAGAACCTTGGGCACCGCACTCTTCATGCGGGTGCCGAGTCCTCCGGCTAGGATCAGGGCCTGGACAGCAGGAGTGGACATCACACGCCTAGCTCTTCAGAATACCGAGCTCGAGAGCCGACTCATGGAACATTTCGGCCGCAAAGTCGAGTTGTTCCTTCGTGTGCGTCGAACACAACATGCAGCGGATGCGCGCCAGGCCCTGTGGAACCGTAGGGAAGCCCAGCGACTGCGCAAAGACTCCCTTCTCGAACAGCTTGGCAGAGAGATTCTTGGCAAGCCGGCCGTCGCCAATGATGACGGGAGTGATCGGGGTCTCGCTTCGCCAGGTGTCAAAGCCATAGGCCTTCATTTTGGCCTTGAAGTATGCTGCGTTTTCCCACAGCTTGCGCACGAGATCATCGCTCTCGGTCAGGATGTCGATAACCTTCAGGATTGCACCTGCATCGGCTGGCGTCATGGTTGAGCTGAACAAGATTGTGCGGGACTTGTTCTTGAGATACTCGACAAGCGTGTGCGTGCCTGCGACGTATCCACCCACCACGCCGAACGCCTTCGACATGGTTCCGACCTCGACATCAACTTCTCCCTCAAGATGGAAATGATTGACAATACCACGCCCATGATCCCCCAGGACTCCCTCGCCGTGCGCATCATCGACCATGGTGACTGCGCCGTATCTCTTGGCTACTTCGACGATATCGGGTAGTGGAGCGATGTCCCCATCCATGCTGAAGACACCATCAGTGATGACCATCTTCGTGCCCGGCTCATTCTCGTATTCCTTGATCCTCTCTTCGAGACTGGCAGCGTCGCAGTGCTTGAAGGGCACGATCTTCGCCTTGCTGAGGCGGCAACCGTCGATGATGCTGGCATGATTCAGCTCGTCGCTGAAGATCAGGTCCCCGTCGTGGACAAGCGCCGGAATGGTACCGGAATTCGCGGTCAGGCCTCCCTGATACATCAAAACGTCCTCGACCTCTTTGAATGTCGCCAGCTTCTTCTCGCCGTCGACGATCAGACGCGTATTGCCGATGATCGTCTTGACGGCGCCAGACCCCACGCCGAACTCGTCGATAGCCTTCTTGGCAGCTTCCTTGACATCCTTGCGACCAATGATGCCCAGGTAGTTGTTGGCAGCAAGGTTCACGACATACTTGCCATCGATGGTACATGCTGGACCCTGTTCGGAGTCGAGCGTTCGTATGCGGAGAGTGAGCCCTTCCTGTTCGAGCCGGTCAAGCTCGGCCTGCATCATCCCCTGGAACTTCTCGTTCATGCCACTACCTCCCCGCGATCTGGAGAACGACTTTGCCACAGGTCCCGGCGACCATGGCGTCCATGCCTGTCTGCCAGTCCTCAAACTTCAGTTGATGCGTAATGGCAGGACTCGGGTCCACAATGCGCGAGGCAAGCAGCCGGGATACAGTCTGCCACGTCGAGAAGATCTTGCGTCCAGTGATGCCATAGATGCGGATTTCCTTGAAGATGACTTCATTGGTCAGATCAATGGTCACTGGGCGATCAGGAAGTCCGAGCATCGACATGCGTCCGCCTGGTGTCAGCACCTTCAGGCCCTGGTGCATGGCTCTCTCACTGCCGGACATCTCCAGCACGACGTCGACGCCAATACCATGCGTCTGCTCCCTGATCACCGCCTCGATGTCGTCGCGGCCGGGATTGAGAACGAAATCCGCACCCATGCTCTTGGCGAGATCCAGCCGATAATCCGAAAGATCAGTCACAAAAAGCTGTGTGGCACCGAAAGCCTTGGCAATTCCCACGGCGAGCACTCCGATCGGACCTGCTCCTGTAATGAGGACGGTCTTCCCCGATACCGACTCGGAATTGACGGTATCCAATGCGTTGCCCATCGGCTCCTGGATGGAAGCCCACGCAGCTGGAATCGACTGGTCGTTCTTCCAGAGCACGCGCTCTGGAACGGCGATATACTCGGCAAATGCGCCGGCGCGGTCCACGCCCAGGATCTGCAGGTTCTGGCAGACCTCACTATGGCCCGTATGGCACTGATAGCAGTGCCCGCAGTAAATGTGTGTCTCGGAACTGACGAAATCGCCCCCATTGAATCCCCGCACGGACCTGCCTGTCTCCACGACGTGTCCCGCGAATTCGTGGCCCATGATATGCGGAGTCTTGATCCGGTTCTGTGCCCACTCGTTCCACACGTAGATATGGACATCTGTGCCACAGATAGAGGCATAGTCAATCTTGACAAGCACTTCGTCCTCTGCGACCCTGGGGATGTTCACCTCCGTCAGTGTTGCCCCCCGTTCTGGACGTTCCTTCACAAGTGCAAGCATTGTTCCCGTCATTCCGCTCCTCCTCCCTGTCCCTTCGTTTTCAGGTGACACGCAAACGAGCGTTCTGGGCACTCCATTCCCTGTAGACATACCGGGCCGGCATGCTCGAACAGGAGGGGCGCCACGGCTTTGGCCTTGGCCAGCATCAACCACGCCAGAGCCCGAATCTCGAACTGTGCCCTCAGACAGCAACGCAGCTCAAAGAAGTGCCTCAGCTCCCTGGCATTCATCGTGACCACCAGACGTGACGCAACGCCCTGTGGAAGGACATAGCGGGCGTCTTCCTCATGGACACCTTCTGCGAGCAGACGTTCGTATTCCACGTAAGCCAGCTCATAGAAGCGTCTGAAATCATGGCCGGGGGGGGAGACGAAGATCGGCTGAGCCTTCGTGAACCGCAGGCTTTGCTGCGAGTACGAGGCAAGCCGGTGCCGAACCAACTGATGGGAAGCTGCACGCGACAGCCCTTCGACAAGAAACGTGAAACTCGCATGCTCGAGAACGGACAGATGACCGTTGCCACAGACCTTGCGCAGAATACCGGCGCTTCGATCGGCGTTGAATGGTTCGGTGCTGTAGCAGAGATGAGCTGCGTAGGCACACAGCATATCCGCATCCGGAGTATGAGCCAGCAGCTCTACCCTCATGAATTCAACAGGAAGTCGAGCGGATGCTCATCGTCGCCCCGACCGGCTGGGAGTTGTGCGATGCGGGGAAGAGACCGGCGCAGGACTTCAACGAGCGAAGTCGATGCTACAGCCATGGCGTCGAGAACCTCCTTGTGCGTAAGGAGTGAAGCACTTATGCCGGCCGCGTAGTTCGTGATGATGGCGATTGTCTGATACTCGAGACCCGCCTCCCGGGCAAGCGTCACCTCCGGCAAGCCCGTCATCCCGACCACCGATCCGCCCATGGCCGCATACATACGGACTTCCTGCGGCGATTCGAAGCGTGGACCTTCCGCCGCCACGTACACTTCGCCTGTGTGAAGCGAAAGCCCCAGGGCGAACATCTCCGTCGCCAGCACGTCCGTGACGGCTGCACTGTAGGGATGGGTCATGTCCGTGTGAACGACCTTGCCAACCTCGAAGAACGTCTGCGCGCGCACTTTGGTGAAGTCCAGAAAGCCGTCCATCAGCGCATACGATCCTGGCGCAATCGACCTCTTGAGCGACCCTACGGCACTCGTGGTGACGACCTTCTCGACGCCGAGCATATACAGTGCCATGATATTGGCACGGTAGTTGATGAGATGGGGCGGTACGACGTGACCTTCTCCGTGGCGCTTGAGGACGCACACATCCACATCGCCTATGGAGCCCTGGACATAGCACACGTCACCAAACGGGGTTTTGATGCTGGAGAGGCTCGCATCGGAAAGAAGCTGAACACTGTCGACGCCCGTGCCAATGATAAGACCAACAGGTCTGGACATGACTGCTCCTCAGGAACAAGTTGTCTCGTACCTAACAGATTGTAGTTCCAAGGTTGCCAATGTCAACCCAAAACCAGCTTCCAGGGCTACGTCCTCGCGACGGCGCTTTGACTATCACCACGAATTTCGTATAATTAGCGTCGATGGGGCCGTGGCTCAGCTGGGAGAGCGCATCCCTCGCACGGATGAGGTCAGGGGTTCGAATCCCCTCGGCTCCACCACGTTCTCCCTTCCCGCGTCAGGACTGACTTCTGGATCCAGACGACCTGTGCGGGTTCTCCCCCTATCTCCACCACCCGATCACCATCACCCTTCGTTCTGGCTTTGGGACTGATTTCAGATCGAGTCAACTCACACACGTTCTTGCGAAAGAGTGTCAGTGGGTACCTACGTCGGTGACTCCGAGGTCAATGCGTTTCATGAGCCCGCTCACCAGTCCAGCCGACCCGTCCTGACTGACTGGAAAACGATAACACACTACCTGAAACAGTGCTGCTGATACACAAGGAGCGGTCAGACGGAATGATTGCGGCACTTGACGCGTTCTGCGCCACGACTATCTTCAAATCAGGACCATGCGCATTCCCCACTTTTCGCGCGTGTCGCAAGCAACCTGCCACTCGACGAGGTCAAGGAGAGTTCAGGAGCTGCGAATGGAACGATATGCACAAGGCAGCCGCTGGCAGTGCGGGATGTCGTTGGCGTGCCCGACGTGGCACAGGAAGAGGCAAAAAGGGAAAACCATGACTGACAAAGGAATCCGTTCAGGCAAGGCTGCCATTCTCAACCCTGCCGCTGGCACGGCGAGGGGCATCACCGAGGTCTGTCGCCAGGAGTCCTTGCTTAGGACTGGGCCCTGCAGAACGCGATCTTCAACAGCGCCAACTTCTCGAGCATCGGCACGGACGCAAAGGGCGTCATCCAGATCTTCAACGTGGGAGCCGAGCGCATGATGGGATATGCGGCCGCCGACGTCTTGAACAAGATCACGCCGGCCGACATCTCCGACCCGCAGGAAGTGATCGCGCGGGCCAAGGGGCTCAGCGCCGAGCTCGGCACGCCGATCACGCCAGGGTTCGAGGCGTTGGTGTTCAAGGCATCGCGCGACATCGAGGACATCTATGAGCTGACCTACATTCGCAAGGACGGCAGCCGCTTCCCCGCGGTCGTGTCGGTCACGGCCCTGCGCGACGATGAAGGTGCCATCATCGGGTACCTGCTGATCGCCACGGACAACACGGCACGCAAGCAGGCCGAAGAGGCGCTGCGGAACGGGCAAGTCTACACACGCTCGCTTGTCGAAGCTGACATCGACGCGCTGATGGCCACCGAGCGCTTGGGACAACTCATCGACGACATGCTGCTGCTGTCACGGGTGACCCGCTGCCGGATGCATGTGGAGGAGACCGACATGAGTGCGCCGGCCGCCGAAGTTGCCGAGAGACTGGTCCAGGAAAACCCGCAGCGAGACGCCCAACTGAGCATCGAGCCGCGCATGACGGCGACGGGCGACCGCCAGCTGCTGCATATCGTGCTGGGTAACCTGCTGGGTAACGCCTGGAAGTTCACGTCCAAGCACGAGCACGCGCACGTCAGCATGGGAACTGAGCGCGACCCGGAGCACGGCCTCGCGTTCTTCGTGCGCGACGACGGAGCCGGATTCGACCTAAGATACAAGGACAAGCTGTTCGTGGCCTTTCAGAGGCTGCATTCACGGGAAGAGTTTCCAGGGACCGGCATCGGGCCGGCGACGGTCGAGCGGGTAGTCCGCCGCCACGGCGGGCGCGTCTGGCCCAACGCGCAGGTGGGACAGGGTACGACATTCCATTTCACCCTGGGAGGCGCATCATGAATTCCAAGATCGTCCTGCTGGCAGCTGGGGAGTGCGCCTACCTGACCAAACCGATTGACGTGAAGGAGTTTCTGAAAATGGTTGCGGAGAAGCGGGGATGACCGCCATTTTTGCGCGCCGCAACCTGCGCTCGCTATTGCGCACTGCGCTGATTGTTGCCGCATACCTGTGCGCGTTCATCATTCTCGACCTTATTTCACGTCAGTTTGAAGAACTGCGTGGGATTGTCGCCTGGTATCCGCCCGCTGGGCTAACTTACGCCCTGCTGTTGGTGTTCGGGGCGAGATTCACACCTGCTGTGACGATCGCCTCACTCATTGGCAGTGTATTCATCTATCACATGCCTCAACCCGCCCACCTGCTTTTTTTGTGGGCGCTCATTACATCTTCGATTTATGGCGTTGCTGCCGCGTTCCTGCGCCACCGAATTCGCTTCGATTGGCAGCTGCGAAAATTGCGCGACGTGACCTGGTTGGTTGTCACGGCTGTATTTGTTTCAGCGCTTCTTGCCGTACTTTCCGTTTTGAGTTCCGCCTTGAGCAGTGATATGCCGCGCAATGAAGTCCTGCGCGCGATTTTCATCTGGTGGATTGGTGAGACGGTCGGCGTCCTGACCATCACACCCTTTCTGCTTATCCATGTGATGCCGCGGCTGAAACGGTCTGCAGAAGGACGGCCAGTCAGGTCCCCCGCCCGCCGGTCATTTCCGCGTCCAACGCTCTCTGTCATTGGACAAGCGTTCAGCATCGCGTTTATGTTCTACTGGGTCTTTGGTGCGCGCGGCCTGGGTGAGTTTCGGCCCATGTATCTTATTACCTTGCCGCTCATCTGGATTGCCCTCGATTACGGCTTCAAGGGAGTCACCACCGGAATCGTAGTGTTGAATTTCGGGGTGATGTTAGCGATGTGGTTTTTTCGATTCGACCTCGCACCCCTGGGCGAACTACAACTGCTGATGATCGTCAATTGTATCGTTGGCTTGCTTATGGGCGCAGTTGTCACCGAGCGCAAGCGGGCTGAGAACGCGCTGCGCGAGAGCGAAGAGCGATATCGCACGCTGATTCAGAACGTGGGCGAGGGCATAGGTTTTGTTGATCCCGAAGAGCAATTCGCCTTCGCGAACGCTGCTGCTGAAGACATCTTTGGCGTACCGCCCGGCGGCCTTCTGGGGCGCAGTTTACGTGAGTTCACCAGCCCGGAGCAGTTCGGCATGATCCGTCAGCAATCGGACCGGCGCCAGGCTGGCGAAAAGAGCGTTTATGAGATTGAAATCAGTCGTCCTAAAGGAGAAAAACGCAACTTGCTCATAACAGCTGTCCCACAGTTTGATGGCCAGGGGAAAACTCTGGGCACCTTTGGCGTTTTCCGCGACATCACCGACCGGGTTCATGCAGAAGCAGACAAGGAAGCGATGCAGGGCCAGCTCCGCCAGTCCCAGAAGATGGAGGCTATCGGGACACTGGCAGGAGGGGTGGCACACGACTTCAACAACCTGCTGACCGGCATCCTGGGCAACATCGCCCTCATGCGCAGCAGCCTGCCCCCAACAGATCCATTGCTGGAGAACCTGAATGGAGCCGAGACCGCTGCCCGTCAGGCGGCGGACCTCACGAAAGGGCTGCTGACCTTCGGCCGCAGTGCCATGGTCCTGCCGGTGCCCATGAAGATCGCGGCCGCGCTCGAAGCGAGCCTGAAACTGCTGAAGCAGTCACTGCCGGCCACCATGGAGATCGTCCGCGACGACGATCAGGAAGCCTGGACCGTCCTGCTTGACCAGTCGCAGATGACACAGATCCTCCTCAACCTTGCTGTGAACGCCCGCGATGCCATGGTCGGCAAAGGGATGCTGACGATACGCACCAGGAACGAGGTTGTGCGGGAGGAATACGTCCAGAACCATCCGTTTGCGCGGGCCGGGGAGTACGTTCATCTGAGCATCAGGGATACTGGTCCGGGGATTCCACCGGCAATCCTGGAGCACCTCTTCGAGCCCTTCCATACGACCAAGCCGTCAGGGTCCGGCACGGGGTTGGGGCTCTCCGTCGTCTACGGTGCCGTCAAGCAGGCCGGCGGGTGGATCACGGCAGTGTCAACGGAAGGTGTCGGCACCACCTTCGACATCTACCTGCCACGCTGTCTGGAAGAACCCATGCAGTCCTTCACTCCCAGTCCCCTCTCTGCGAACGTATGCAGCGGAACGGTCCTGGTAGTCGAGGACGAGCCAGTCGTCTGCGAGGTCACACAGGCTCTCCTGAGCAGGAGCGGGTATACGGTCCTGACAGCGACGGACGGAGCATCAGCATTGAACGTCCTCCGGGATCAACCTCAGGGTATCGGGCTCATCCTGCTTGACATGACCATGCCAGGCATGACGACAGATGAGACCGTGAAAGCCATCCGGGTCCTGGACCCCACAGTCCCTATCCTGCTGAACTCCGGGTACACCTCCAACGGCGCCGTCAAGCAGATGCTCGACGAGGGCAGCGTCCAGGACTTCGTGGGCAAGCCGTACGACCTGCCCTCCTTGATGGAAGTAGTGCAAAGGCTTATTCGCAGAGGCTGAGTGGACCCTGCAGCGTCAAGACGACCGCCGACGCTGCATGGCTGACTCCTCAACATGCCTGGCATCGCACGGGGTCCTGCGCAAGACCTCGATTCTGAGGCATGTTCCGTGTCCAGCCCCAAGCCTGAAGAAACAGTAGTCTAGGCGGGCTTGGGAGTACGATCCGATCGAGAACCAAACCTGCGAGAGATCTTCGATGACTGAGCGTGGAGTGCCCCGATTAGGGCATTCAATGGTGGCCGTGAAGAGCGGTCCTTGCCCTTCGGCTCCACCATCATCCCTCTCTGCATCCATCATACAAGCCTGCATGCCAAGCCCTCGCCTGGGAAACCACAACCCTGGTTACCGCCCACCCACGGTCGTTTCGGGTCTGGATGGATACCTGCAGCCCCTACTGCTGCTTGACAGAGATGACAGACGTGAGGCCCCTGAGCGCTTCCATCGTCTGTCGATAGGCGGCTTCGTCAGCGAATTCCGCGACGATCTTGATCTGCGTACGAGGCGCCTCGCCCTTTTTCCTGAACATGGAGAGATGCTCGGCATTTTTCATGTACTTGATGTTGATGTCTCTCTTGGCAAACTCTTCAGACACCTGGTAGAGCACGCCGGGGACATTCAGGGTCTCGATGACAATGGCCCGCTCAAGCGCTTTCCGGGGGATCAACTCCCAGTGGGCGTCCACAAGACGCTCCGGCTCCATGGCTAGCGATGGAATATTGGCACAATCGGCCCTGTGGATCGTGACGCCTCTGCCGCGCGTTACGTAGCCGAGAATCTCATCGGGATATGAAGGACTGCAACATGTGGCCATGATAATCGGGAGCGTCGCATCGCCTCGAACGACGATACGAAATCTACTGTCCGCCGCAGCCCGCCGGTCCGACAGCGATGGGCGCGCCACGACCGTGCGCGGGCGCTCCTCCACATTGGGTCTCTCGGGGGACGAACGCTCCAATTCCTTCTTCCGCAGATATGCCCGGATGTGCCCCTTTGTCGAGGCTGCCTTGACGAACTTCAGCCAGTCTGACTTTGGCCCACCGGAATTCCGCGAGGTAATGACCTGCACGCGGTCTCCAGTCACGAGCTCAGTATCGATAGGCACGATGCGATCGTTGACTTTGGCTCCGACCAAGTTGTTGCCTACGTCCGTATGGATGCGATAGGCAAAGTCCACGGGAGTGGAGCCAACCGGCAGATTGATGACGTCCCCTTTCGGCGTGAAGACGAGGACCTCATCCGTAAACACGTCGACCTTGACGCGCTCCACAAACTCTCCACTGCTGCGGACATCTTTCTGCCAGTCTACCATCTGGCGCAGCCAGGCGAACCGCTCCGAATCGACCAGATCGGCCGCCTTACCTTCCTTGTACTTCCAATGGGCAGCCACACCCATCTCATCGACTTCGTGCATCCGCTTGGTCCGTATCTGGATCTCCAGCGGTTCTCCGTTGGAGCCCATCACGGTCGTGTGCAGCGATTGATAGCCATTCGGCTTCGGAAGAGCGATGTAGTCCTTCACCCGCCCGGGAACGACAGTGAATGCCTCGTGCACGTATCCCAGAACGAGGTAGCACTCAGGGATCGTGTTGACAAGAATCCGCACCGCCGTGAGATCGTAGATCTCGTCGAAGGTCTTGCCCTGCTGGACCATCTTGCGGTAAATACTGTACAGATTCTTTGGCCGGCCAGAGACCTGAGCGCGGATATCCTTCTCTTCCAGAAAGTGGTCGATCTGGTCGATCGTTTCCTGTACAAACGCTTCCCGCTCAACTCGCTTGGCAGCAACAAGTCCAGCCAGTCTCCGGTACTCATCGGGGTTCAAGAAGCGGAATGCGAGGTCCTCCATCTCCCACTTGAGCTCGTATATCCCGAGCCGGTGGGCGAGAGGAACGTAGATCTCCATGGTCTCCTGGGCAATACGCTGTTGTTTGTCCTCACTCAGATACTGCAGTGTCCGCATGTTGTGCAGTCGGTCAGCAAGCTTGATCAGGACCACCCGCAGATCTGCAGCCATGGCCAGCAGTATCTTGCGGACGTTCTCGAGGTTGGTCTCCTCACGGGAAAGGTAGTTCAGGCCGCGCAGCTTCGTCACTCCCTCGACCAGTGATGCTACCTTGACCCCGAAACCCTCTTCAAGCTCCTTCGCCGTCGTCTGTGTGTCCTCCAGGACATCATGCAGAAGACAGGCGGCGTACGTCTCAGCATCCAGACGATAGTCGGCCAGCACTAGAGCGGCTTTGACCGGGTGGAGCATATAGGGACTGCCAGAAGCACGTTTCTGATCCCCGTGCCTCTGGCGCGCAAACACGAACGCTCGTTCGACGAGGCCGACCTCCTCTGGGGAGAGCCAGCCTCCAAGCGTCGCTATGAGAGTCTCAAACTCCTTGTCAACGTTAAACTCAGTGTCAAGCTTCAAAGGTCAAGCAGCGAGACAACCCTTCCACCACTCAGCTTGCTGGCTCCGCCGAGGTCCTTCAGAGTCACCAGAAACGCATACGCGACAATGTCGCCGCCCAATGACTGGACGAGGTCGGCAGTAGCGCTGATAGTGCCACCCGTCGCCAGCAGGTCGTCGACGATGAGCACGCGTTCGCCGGGCTTGATGGCGTCCTCATGCATCTCAAGGATTGATACGCCATACTCGAGCTCATATTCCTTGCGGACCGATTTGTAGGGAAGCTTCCCCGGCTTGCGCGCAGGAACAAAACCGACATGCAGGGCGTAGGCCAGGGCAGCACCGATGATGAAGCCTCTCGCTTCCACTCCGACGATCTTGTCAATGCGGTCCGTTCTGAACTGTTTTGCCAGCTCGTCGACCGCAAACTCCAATGCATCCGCATCGCCCATGAGTGGCGTCAGGTCCCTGAACATGATCCCTTTCTGGGGGAAATCTGGAATGTCGCGTATGAAATCTCTCAGGTTCATGTTGCCTCCCTGCATTGTCCTCCGGATGTCACAGTGTTCTCGAGTTCCTCAGGCTTTCTGTAGAGCAACTTTCCTCTCTGCACGCTGCACCCACAACACCAGCAGTGGCACAACCACGTACAGCGATGAGTATGTCCCCACGATGATGCCAACCAGGAGCGTCGTCGAGAAATCGCGAATAGGCGAACCACCCATCAGGAACAGGACCATCACAGCGAGAAACGTCGTGAAGGAAGCGTTGAATGAACGCATCCACGTCTCGGTGACTGCAGCATTCGCCAACTTGTCAAAGGGCTCCTTGCCGCGGTACCTCAGCTTCTCACGTACACGATCAAGTAGAACGACGCTGTCCTGTACGGAGTACGTGATGATAGCAAGAAACGCTCCGACGAACGGCGAGTTGAGTGGGATACGGAATATCGCGAGGACACCCAGCGTCACCAGCACGTCGTGCATCAGGCCTGCGATGGTCGCCAGTCCGAATGAGAACTTGAAGCGGATCGTGATGTATAGGAGCGTGAACA
This sequence comes from Coprothermobacter sp., assembly GCA_013824685.1. Taxonomy (NCBI): domain Bacteria; kingdom Pseudomonadati; phylum Coprothermobacterota; class Coprothermobacteria; order Coprothermobacterales; family Coprothermobacteraceae; genus Coprothermobacter; species Coprothermobacter sp. Next base: position 95,758 of record PNOG01000020.1, read on the forward strand.
GGAGAGAGAGACCCAACGCGAGCGCCGAACGGCGCAGAAGGTCCCGACCGATCACCGGTGCGATGGAGGTGATTTCCTTGGTGCCCACGTCCACAGCGCCATACTTCGCCACAATGTCATCGATGATCTTCCCGCTGACGGCCGGGTCAATCTCAGTTGCCTCCACCTTCATCGTAATGCCCTTTTCTCCGGCACGCTGGACCGTAACGTTGCTGTAGCCATTGGCTGATAGTATGCCGCGGACAACTACCTCATCAGGAGCTTTCTCGAAGGAGGCGTTGATGACCGTTCCACCGATGAAGTCGATACCAAACTTGAGCGGTGACCCAAAACTGAACACATTGACGATCATGGCAATGAGACCGATCGCAATGACAATCGTAGATACCGTGAACCACGTACGTGTCTTGCCAACGATATCCCAGCTGAGGATTCTCTCTCTGAATGTCATAGTTGCACCGCCTAACCGAGGAATTTCCTGCCGTTTCTGGCAATGCCAGGGGTGAGCAGGAGATCGACCAGCGAGTGGCTCGCGAACACAGCCGTGAACATGCTGGTGAGAACGCCCAAGGCAAGGGTCACGGCAAAGCCGCGGACGGTGCCGCTACCGAAGTAAAACAGGAAGGCCGTGCCGACCAGAACCGTGAGGTTCGAGTCGAAGACAGTCCGGAAAGCGCGAGAAAATCCTGCCCCGATGGCCCCTTTGACGGTCTTCTTCAGCCCTAGTTCTTCTCGAATGCGCTCAAAAATGATGCAATTCGCATCTACCGCCATACCGAGCGAAAGGATGGCACCACCGATGGCCGGAAGCGACAGCGTCGCTCTGAGCACGATATAGGCGGCCATGAGGATGTCGACATAGACAAGCAGAGAGATGCCGGATACGAGACCGAGATACCGGTACATGACCAACATGTAGAGGACTACGAGAGCGAATGCGATGACTGCAGCCCATGCACTCCGACGGACGAAAGCAGCGCCCAGGGACGGTCCGACCACCTGCTCCGAGATGGCCGTCAGCTTGACCGGCAGAGCCCCACTCTTCAGCAGGAGCGCATAGTTGCTGGCCTGCTCCGCGGTGAAGCCACCGGAGATGACGCCCTTCCCGTCCGTGATCGCGACCTCAACTGTCGGGCTCATCAGGATTTGGCTGTCAAGATAGATGGTGATCACCTTGCCGATATTTGCCTGCGTTGCAGTAGCAAATGCACTGGTGCCTGCTGCATCCAGCTCAAACGAGATCTGCGGTTCTCCCAGACTATTCTGCTCCTGGCTGAAGACAAGTCGGGCATCCCTGAGGTTCGAACCACTCACGACAACCTTCCCGTCATCCGTCTTGAACTCGAGAAGGGCAGTCTTGCCGATGAGCTGCTTGGCGCGTTCAGGATCCTCCCACCCGGGAAGCTCCACAATGATGCGTTTTGAGTTGGCACCCTCACGGACGGCGATCGCCTCGCTGACTCCGAGAGCGTTGACACGCTTGTCGATGACGCTGACTGCCGCATCGATCGCCTCGTTCGTGGCCTTGGCCGATTCCGTATCCTGCGCCTCAAGCACAATGCGCACACCGCCCCTGAGGTCAAGCCCGAGCTTCGGCGCCAGCTTCGCATTCTTGGCAATCAGTCCCTGGTAGTTGATCACACCAGCGACGACAGCCACGACAATCACAAGAATTAAGCTTGTTGTAACTTTCGACCGCATGTGGTTCCTCCTCGTTTCGACAACACATCAAATGTACACCAAATAGGACTCTCTGTCAATGCAGTAATGGGCACTGCGAGACACTCACCATGCCCTGTCGGACGATGCAGTGTACCGCTCGATGAACGCGCGTTTGTACTCGGCGAACGTGCCGGCAGCAATCGCAGTTCGGATCTCGCCGATCATCGTCTGAAGGAACTGGAGGTTGTGAATGGTCGCAAGCGTCCCCGCGAGCATCTCGTTCGCCTTGAACAGGTGCCGCAGATATGCCCGGGTGTAGTTGCGGCACATGTAGCAGGAACAGCCTTCATCGATAGGACGGAAGTCACGTTCATACAGCTTCTTGGAGATCTTGACGACGCCATCCCGGGTGAAGACCATCTGATTCCGAGCTACCCTCGTGGGCAGAACACAGTCGAACATGTCGACACCTCGGCTGATGATCTCCAGAATCCCGATCGGATCGCCCAGTCCCATGAAGTACCTTGGACGGTCGTCGGGAGCATGTAGCAAGCTGTGATCCAGCATGTCCATTGTCACCTGACGCTCTTCGCCTACGCTGAGACCTCCTATCGCAAACCCCTGTGGCTCCAGCTCCATGATGCGTTCGGTCGACTCCTCTCTCAGGTCACCATAGAAACCACCCTGCGTGATCCCGAAGAGCAGTTGATGTGACTCGCCCATCGCCTTCTTCGCCCGCCCGAACCAGGAGACAGTCCGCGCAAGGTCCTTTTCCGCCGCAACGCGCTCTGAGGGATACTGTGTACAGATGTCCAGAGGCATGACCACGTCGGAGTCCAGGTTCTTCTGGATGGCGATCACGCGTTCAGGCGTGAACATGTGCCTCGAGCCATCAATGAAGGATTGAAACTCGATGCCGTCGTCACTGCGTTTGCTGATCCGGGACAGACTCATTACCTGGAAGCCGCCGCTGTCCGTGAGGATGCTCCGGTCCCAGTGCATGAACCTGTGGAGGCCGCCCGCTTCGCGCACCACGTCATCTCCTGGCTGAAGATACAGGTGGTACGTGTTCGACAGGATGATCTCGAACCCGATCTCCGTCACTTGTTCTGGAGTGAGCCCCTTGACGGTCGCTTGTGTGCCGACAGGCATGAAGACAGGCGTTCTCACCGTGCCATGCGCGGTCGTCAGGATCCCCGTGCGTTCGTGTCCCGTCGTGCTCTGGTGCGTGACTTCAAATATGGCCATCGTTACCACCTACAGAATCAGCATGGCATCGCCAAAGCTAAAGAAGCGGTACTGCTCTCGTATTGCCTCGCGGTACGCTGTCCACATCAGGTCCATCCCCATGAATGCTCCGACAAGCATCAGCAGGGTCGATTTCGGGAGATGGAAGTTCGTGACCAGATGGTCGAATCCGTGGAACTCATGGGGGGGATAGATGAAGATGCCCGTCTCGCCGCTGTCTGCTCTGACAGTCGCGTCCAGGTTGATGCATGACTCGAGCGTCCTGGCGACCGTCGTACCGATGGCGGTCACGGCCGCGTGGTTTGCGCGGGCCGCGTTGACGGCTGTCGCGGTTTCCTCAGGCAGTGTGAACCGCTCGGTATGCATGTGATGATCCTCGATGCGCTCGACACGCACCGGCTGAAACGTTCCGAGTCCAACGTCAAGCGTGACGTGCTCGATGTCAATACCAAGGTCCCGTATCCTTGCCAACAACTCAGGAGTGAAATGGAGACCGGCCGTCGGTGCCGCGACGGAGCCAGGCTCGCGCGCATAGACTGTCTGATACACCCCGGGATCGTCAGGGAACTGCTTGATATATGGGGGGATCTGTACCCGCGCTTTGGCCCGAAACTCGTCGCTCGTATATGGGTCACGAGAGAACTCGACCGTCGCGTCACCGTCGTCATTGCGCTCCAGCAGCCGCAGGCTGACGTCGGATGTAACAGTGCACGTCTCCCCGACGTGCAGGCGCTTGAGGGGGCGTACGAGCGCCATGAAGCGGGTCGGCGACTTCCGAGCTGTCAAGAGCACATCGATAGTAGCGCCGGTTGCATCCTTATGGCAGCTGAAACTGGCCTCGTTGACGCGCGTATCGTTGACAACCATGACATCGTGAGGACGAAGGTATGAAAGGAGATCACGAAACAGCCTGTGCTCTATCATTCCAGTCGCCCGGTCGACGACCATGAGACGTGCAAGGTCGCGCTGTTCAAGAGGCGTCTGGGCGATCAGCTCCTGTGGCAGCTCGTAGTCAAAATCCCGGATGTTCACGGTTTGTCCAGCTCCTTGTCTCCACGCCGCTGTGCGCCGACGTCAATGCATCGGTCTCCAGGTCGGCAGAGTGTATTATATGAGTGCAGCCCCCGTTGCCAATGGAGTCCGGGCTCGCAGGCGTTCACATGATGGGTATCGAAACGCCGAGTGGCTGCCGCTAATCCTTTCGCAGGAAACGCCGAGGGAGGCGGGCGCCGGGCGCTGCGCCGGCTGCTTCGATGATCCAGGTCCGCGCACTGAGTCTCTCGTTCAGGACTACTGCGCCGGCATACACTTCGGCTCGCGCTCCCGGCTCGGTGAACGGGATGACGTACCTCCCGTGCACAACACGGCGGAGCAGGACTCCCGCAATGTGGTCCTTGAGTCGATCGATACCCTCAAGAGTTGTAGCGGAGACCATGAACCCTGTCCCAATGAGGAGAATCTCTTCTCGTCTGGCCTGTTCGACGGTATCGATCTTGTTGAAGAGCAGCACCCGGGGAATGTCGGCGCAACCAATGCGTTCCAAAACGGTGTCGACGATGTGAATACGCTCGTGCAGGTCTCGCACGCCGGCATCGACCATATGCAGGAGAAGGTCTGCATCGCGGGCTTCCTCGAGAGTCGAACGAAACGAATCCATCAATGATTCCGGAAGGTCCCGGATGAAGCCGACCGTATCGATGAGGACAGTGGACTGGCGTCCGAAGTGAGCTGGCCTTGCCGCCGTGTCCAGTGTCGCAAAGAGCTTGTCCTCGACCAGCAGCTCGGACCCCGCCAGCAGATTGATCAGCGTAGTCTTGCCGGCATTCGTGTACCCTACCACAGCTATCTTCGCAATCGCCGATTCCTGCCGAGTGTGCGTCTTGATGGCATACCGCGTATCGACTTCCTTCACCTCTTCACGGAGATCGTGGATCTCCGATCTCTTTTGTCTGCGGCGCTTCTGAAACAGAGTCTCGCCTGGCCCGCGCATGCCGATATAGCCTGCCTGCTGGTCATACCCTGCGTTCATTGCCCGCAGCTGCGTCAGCTCGAAGAGACGCTCGGCAATCTGGACGCGCTTCTTTGCATCAGCCGTGTGAGCCTGAGAGGCAAATGTCTCCAGGATGAGTCTGGCTCGGTCCATCACGGAGCTCTCGAGATGGTCGATCATATGGCGATACTGCGGAGGCGTAAGCTCGGAGTCGAAAATGACGAGATCAGCCCGCAGGGCCTGCAGCAGCTCATGCAGCTCTTCAACCTGCCCCTTGCCAAGTAGGAAACGCTGAGGGGTCCGCTGCACATAGGTTTTGGACTCGAGTACTTCTACTCCGAGGCCTTCGGCCAGCTGTCGTGTCTCTTCCGGGCGGTCAGGATCGACGATCTCACCGATCCTGCGAATGCTTACAATGACGGCCGTTCGTGCGATGCCTTCGCCGCTCATGACTGCGGGACCAGGTACTGCTGGATGAGCTCTTCCGAGTAGTTCACCGTAGAAGCTGGATCGATGTCGTGTGCAACCAGAAGTCGCTCGCACTCCGACACAATGCCTACGCTGTAGGAGATGTGTGAATCCGAACTCATCAGGATCGGCGCATGGTACTTTTCGAGGAGCTCCAGGATGCGCTCGTAGTGAGCAACGTTGACGTCCTTCCAGGTATGAAGCGCCGACTGGTTCAGCTCGACAAGCACTCCCCTTGCTGCGGCGGCAGCAATCGACTCTTCGAGATCTACCGGATATGGAAAACGGGGGTCACCAATATGGGCCATGACCGTTATCCGGTTTTTCTCGATAGCCTTGACGAGCGCCCCCGTGTTCTCGGAAACCGACGAGCCGCCGTACCCTGTCGAGTTGTGGAATCCGGCGATGACGATGTCGAGCTCCTGCAACAACTTCTCAGGCATGTCCAGCTCGCCCCAGGGGTTAATGATGTTCGCCTCGACCCCAATGAGCACGCGGATCCCGGGCAACTGACGCAGGGTGTCCTGTCTGTTGAGATTCTTGAAGTAGTCCAACTTGGGTCCATCCGGACGTGCAGGACCGTGGTCCGTAATGGCAAGATACTTCAGGCCACGCCCCTGTGCTGCAACAACGACTTCCTGAAGCGTGGAGAACGCATGTCCAGAGAAGACGGTATGGACGTGAAAGTCCCCAAGCATCTGTGGACTCATGCCCGCTTCCCTCCGTTGTCTCTGAGCAACGATGAAACAATCATGCTCCCAACGGAGACGAGCACCCACCCTATGAGCGCCGCCAGGAAACCGCGCACGTCAAAGCCCGGGACAAGCCATGCCGTCAGAGCCATGACAGCGGCGTCGATGACCAGCGTGAACAGTCCAAGACTCAGAATGCTCAGTGGAAGGCTTATGGCGAGCAGGATCGGGCGAATGAGGGCGTTGACGAACCCGAAGATGAGTGCCGCCCATAACGCCGTCCAGAGCGAGGCAACCTCGAATCCGGGGACTACCCGGCTGACGAGCAGAAAAACCGAAGCATTCAGCAACAGACGAATAATGAGGTCCATAGGGGTCTCCTTTCAAAAATCAGCGGTGCTTCAGAGAACGTTCGTGGCGTTTGTGAAACTCCCGCTTGCCAAAGCGATGAGCTTCGTCCCGAATTGCCATGAGCAACAGCAAAGCGCCGGAATCGTGTGAGAGCCGCACCGGTTCCGGAGTCCCTTCACGGTACAGCAGTTCTTCCTTCTTGGCGATGCCTACAACAGGCACATGCACACCGGCATCGTCGCGTACAGCACAGACGGCTCCCAGTTGGGAAAGTCCCCCGTCGATCAGCAGGAGATTCGCAGGGTCACCGAACGCAATGTCGCTCCATCTTGCGAAGCGCCGAGCAAGAGCCTCTGCCAGCATTGCCGGATCGTTCGGCGAATCCAGAAAGCGCATGTTGAACAGCCTGTACTGATCCTTTGCCGGTTTTCCGGCCACAAAAACGACCATGGACACCGTAGCATCCTTTCCTGAGATGTTCGATACGTCGTATCCCTCGATGCGCACCGGCATGTGGTCAAGGTCCAATACTGCCTTCAGAACTGACAGCTGTGCAGGGATGTCACTCGCCCGCGTCGAGGCAATCAGTTTCTGTTCGGCGTTCTCACCTGCAAAGCGCAAAAGGCGTGAAGTCTCTGTCGAACGTGGCGACGCCAGGGAAATCGCGGGCCCAAGAGCTTCCCGCAGTCGCTCGCGCACAATCGTCGCTTCAGTGCCCACAGCATCGACAGCTATCCGTATCGGAGCAGCTACACGAAACCGGTGGTAGAAATCAGTGATGAGATCCGTCCGCATGACTGCATCAAGAGCCTCCTTGCCTTTGAGGTCATAGATGAACTCTGTGGAAGCGATCAGTCTGCCTTCGCGAAGTGCTTGCCGGACGACGGCCACAAGGTTTCCCTGTTGATGAAACGCGAAAACATCCATGTCTCGCGCCCGGGGCGCAAACACGGCGTACCGTTCAAATAGTCCCTTCAGCGCAAGGTAGGAGTCGCGGTAACGTACCGCCCGCTCGTATTGCTGCGACCGAGACGCCTGATCCATGCTGTTCTCGAGCTGTCTCAGCAACGTGCGCATCTTGCCGTTCAGAAACTCCGACAGGTTTTGAACCGCTTGGGCATACTCATCGTCGGAGCACCTGTTCCCACACGGTGCCAGACAGAGGCCCAGATCAAAGTCGAGGCAAGGCTTGGTAGGTTTCGCCGGATCGATTCTTCGATGACACGTTCTGACTGGAAACGCATGTCTCAGGCTGTCAAGGCCAAGGTTCAGCAGTCCAGACTTGGGGTATGGACCAAAGTATCGGCTTCTGGCCGTCGTCACACGACGAGTCTTCCTGAGGATCGGAAAAGCCTCTCCCGTCAATTCGATAAGGGGGTACGACTTGCCGTCGATGAGCTGAATATTGTAGTGGGGCTTGTAGCACTTGATGAAGTTCGACTCGAGCACCAGGGCCTGGTCCTCGTGTCCCGCCGTGATGAAACTGAAGAAGCGGGCATTGCCCACCATTGATTTCGTTTTCGGGTTCAGGTCATTTCTGAAGTATGACTCGACTCTCTTGCGGAGATTCTTGGCCTTGCCGACATAGATGATACGGTCAGAAGAATCCCGTATGACGTAAACCCCCGGCGTAGCCGGGAGTTTACCGAGAGAATCCTTCTCGAAAGGAAGCTTGTATGCAGTATCCAGGCCGTCGAGTGTGCTATTTGGCGTAGTCGGAGTATCTGGTCTCACGAACGACGGTCACCTTGATCTGCCCCGGGTACGAGACTTCCAGCTCCACCTTGCGAGCAACATCCATGGCGATCTTTGCTGCCAGGGACTCGTCAACTTCATCGGGTTCCACAAGAATTCGGAGCTCGCGCCCCGCTTGTATGGCATACGACTTCTTGATTCCAGGTATCGAGTTCGCAATAGACTCCAGTTTCTCCAGGCGCTTGATATAGCTTTCAACGCTTTCCCGGCGAGCGCCCGGTCTTGATGCGGAGAGAGCGTCGGCGACGTGCACGATGACGTCAAGAACGGTCTCCATGGGAATGTCGGTATGATGTGCGGCGACAGCATGAACGATGTCCCCGGATTCGCCAGACTTGTTCAGGATGTCCGACCCGATGAGGGCATGCGGCCCTTCGACTTCGTAGTCGACAGCCTTGCCGATGTCGTGAAGGAACCCTGCCCGCTTTGCTGGTCCAGCAGGCAGCTTCAACTCAGACGCGATGTTGGCTGCTATGAAAGCCGTCTCCACTGAATGCGCGAGGACGTTCTGGCCATAGCTGGTGCGATACTTCAGACGACCAATCAGGCGAGTGATCTCGTCGGAGAGACCGGCAATGCCGACATGATTCGCGGCCTGCTGCCCTTCACTGAAAACTCGCTCATCCATCTGGCGTTCTGCTTCCTCGACGAATTGTTCGATGTGTGCCGGGTGAATGCGCCCGTCAACAACCAGCCGTTCCAGGGCAATCCGCGCTACTTCCCGTCGAATCGGGTTGAACGCGGACAACGTGACGGCTTCCGGCGTATCATCGATCAGGAGGTCCACGCCAGTCAGGGTCTCGAAAGCCCTGATGTTCCGGCCTTCCCGGCCAATGATGCGTCCCTTCCAGTCTTCGGACGGGAGAGGAACAACACTGATCGTAGACTCACCCACGTAGTCAGTGGCAATCTTCTGGATAGACGAAGCGATAACCTCAGCTGCCTTGGCATCAGCCTGAAGCTGGGCATCGTGCACGACCTCGCTTACCATCTTGGCGACACGGGTCCTCGTGTCTTTCTCGGCTCGGTCCAGAACGATCGTCCGGGCCTCCTCGGGATTCAGTTGCGCGATGCGCTGCAGTTCAGCTTCGGCCGCAACTCGCTGACCATCGAGGACCTCTGTCTTGCTGCGAAGCTTCTCTTGTGCTGCGTCGAGATCCCGGTCTTTCTGTTCCACCTGCTCAACGCGATGGTCAAGGAAGTCCTCTTTCTGGATCAGACGATGCTCAGTCTTTTGCAGCTCTGTCTGACGGGCAACGAACTTGTTCTCCAGACTGTTCTTCTTCTCTTCCAGTTCTTCTTGGAGCTTGAGCCTGTTCTTGGCATTCTCGGCCTCGATGCTCGAACGCGCTTCCTGTTCCATCTTGCGCACGAGCTCACGCGCCGACTCGACACGGTTCCTGGCGATGTATCCTTCGATGAGGAGACCTATGACAATACCAAGAATCAGCATCCCCGCGTATATCGCGGAGGAGATGATCCCGTTTATTCCAGGCATGTATCTACCATCCTTAGTGTGTATGACTTCGGTCCGGCCAAGGCCGACCGAAGTGCCTTCAAGGAACCCTGCCGAACTAGTCTGTGGGGGAGGGCTCCGCTTGAGGCGAAAGCTTGTCGCGGACCTTTCCCTTTATCTCGGCCATGATGTCTGGGTGCTCCTTGAGGTAGGCCGCAGCATTGTCACGTCCCTGTGCAAGCCGTGTGCCGCCGTAGGCATACCACGACCCGCTCTTCTCGATGATGTCGAACTGCACGGCCAAGTCTACGACCTCGCCGAACGTCTGGATCCCCTTGCCGAAAATGATGTCAAACTGCGCCACTCGATAGGGCGGCGCCATCTTGTTCTTGACAACCTTTACCTTCACCTTGTTGCCAATGACCGCATCGCCCTCGGTGATACTCTCGACGCGACGCACTTCCAGCCTCACGGATGAGTAGAACTTCAGAGCACGCCCGCCTGGGGTGACCTCCGGATTCCCATACGTGACACCGATCTTTTCGCGTAACTGGTTGATGAAGATAGCGCACGTCTGTGACTTGCTCAAGACACCTGCAAGTTTGCGCAGAGCCTGGGACATGAGACGCGCCTGAAGTCCCACGAACTGATCCCCCATCATGCCTTCGAGTTCGACTCTCGGTACAAGCGCAGCCACAGAATCAAGAACAAACACGTCCAAACCACCTGATTGAACAAGCATGTCGGCTATCTCCAGAGCTTGCTCCGCATAGTCAGGCTGTGAGATGATCAGCTCGTCTACGTCGACTCCGATGTTGCGGGCGTACATGGGGTCAAGAGCATGCTCAGTGTCGATGAACGCCGCCCTGCCCCCCGCCTTCTGTGCCTCGGCAATTGCCTGGAGACCAAGAGTGGTCTTGCCTCCTCCCTCCGGACCATAGATCTCGACGATCCTGCCACGCGGAAGCCCGCCGATGCCGAGCGCGGCATCAAGGGAAAGGCTCCCGGTCGAGATGGCAGGGACCAACGCCCTGTCTGAGCGATCGCCAAGCTTCATGACGGAACCCTTCCCAAACTGCTTCTCTATCTGAGACATGGCAGCTGCCAGAGCCTTGTCACGATCGGCTACTCTGTCGGCGGCCTCGCTCTTCTGTACCTTGTCAGTCATCTTTCCGTTTTCCATATAGCCTCCACGTTTGGTGTAAGCCCTACATTTCAGTATAATTCGGTATCCCTATTCAGCAAATGGCGCAAGCCGCACCGAAGCGCGAGCAATGTACACCGGATGACCCCGTCCCATGACGCTCTCATAGACAACAACGTCCGTGACGGGAACGGCACATGGTTTTGCAGGCCATGCCTCAATGGCCGCGACCTCGTCCCCACGGGTACCGGTTGCGAACCGGCCTAACGTCACATGTGGCGCGAAGCGCTCCGTCCGACCGTTGGAACCCAGCCCGGACAAGGAGCGATCGATTGTTGCCGCCAGAACAGCGAGAGCCCGGGAGACGACGCCTGGCCCAGTCCACAGAACGGTGGGCTGCCCGTCCCGGCGAAATACTCCGAACCTGTCCAGCACGACACTGGTCCCCGGCATCGCCGAAAGTGACAGCGACAGACGCTCTCCTGCATCATCGAGCTGCTCATCCGGAAACTCCCCGAGGAACCGCAGTGTGATGTGGCAGGAGGCAACCGGAACCGGTCTAAGCCCAGGGACTTTCAAAGCAAAGGCAGTCATGTAGGGTCGCAGCCAGTCAGCAAAGCTTCTTGGAAGAGGGATAGCGACAAACGCTCTCACAGGAGGAGGCCGTCAAGGTCATAGGGGCCAACGGTCGTGATGCGTGCCCTGCAGATATCGCCCAGTGCAGGTTGCGTCTTGTGACCGGTTCGTACCACGACGGTGTTGTCGACGTCGGGTGCATCGAGCAGTGTTCTGCCGTAGATTCCTGATTGGGTCACTCCATCGACAATGACCTCGACGTCCCTGCCCAGGTATCGAACCTCGTTGATGGAAGAGGAGATCTTCTGCTGGGACTCCATGAACTCACGCAGCCGGCGGCTCTTTGTTGACCCATGCACTTGATCCGGGAACCGCGAAGATATGGCAAAGGCTTCCTTCGAGTAAGCGAATGCCGACGCATGATCCAGTCGAAGCACACGGAGATCGGCAAGCAGACGTTTGAACTGCTCTTCAGTCTCCCCGGGGAACCCGACGATGAACGTGCTCCGGAGTCCGGCATCCGGGATAATCCGTCGAACGCGGTCGACGACGCAGGCTGCCGACCCAGCCGCCCAAGGGCGTCCCATGGCCTTCAGAACGACTGGATCCGTATGCTGCAATGGGATGTCGACGTAGTGGGCAATGTGGCGTGAACTGCCGATCACTTCGAGGAGTTCCTGAGTCACCAGTGTGGGGTAGAGATACAACACCCGCAGAATCCTGATACCCGTCAATTGATCGAGTTCGCGAAGGAGGGCTGCAAGTTGCGGACGATGTTCGGGCGTCAGATCCATGCCGTAGGCACTCGTGTTTTGCGAAACAAGGATGAGCTCGGTCACGCCAGTCTGTACCAACTGCTCCGCCTCACGGAGAATCGTGTCGACGGAGCGACTGATGAGAGGCCCCTTGATCCGGGGTATGGTGCAGTAGGTACACCGCTGCGAGCACCCGTCCGCTATCTTGAGGTAGGCATAGGAGCCACCCCCGCTCAGAACGCGTGGTGCTTCGAATGCCCGCATGGTATCGAGGTCGACAGGTTGCTCGACCCCTGAAGGCGGGACCTGCTTCAGCAGGCTCTCCCAGAACGTTCTCTGGTACATCGCGCCCACTCCCATGACGGCGTACAATCCTGGATGTCGCTTCAGGACTTGCTCTCTCCACAACTGCGGATAACAGCCTACCGCTACAATTCGTACAACATGCCCTTCGGCCTGCAGGAACTCGACAGCATCGAGTGTCTCGTCAGCCTCATCACGAGCCGCTTCCAGGAAACCACACGTGTTTACGACAACAACATCGGCATCCTGGGGCTCGGCACACACGAGAGCGGTTGGTTCTGCTGCAATGATCTGTCCCAGCATTGCCTCGCTGTCGGCCAGGTTCTTTGCACACCCGAGACTGACAATGCAGACTCGAGGCCTACGGTGTATGCGCTGGTGAACCATACTCAAGGGTCATGACCGTCTTGTCGGGAGAGGCGACTCCCTGGTCAACCCCATTTGCTGTCACCTGCGTATACATGGCATTGCCAAAGTCGACGACGACATGGTTCCCCGTAGCCTGTGTGCTGTCTCCCGGACGCAGGATTCCGGAGAAGACGACGCTCCCGTCCACCGTAATCTCCAGCCATGCACGTTGAGTCGTCGGCGCGAATCTGAGCGTTATCGCCCCATCGGCTGGCAAGACTGGCGTGGTATCTGGAATGGAAGGTGTTGCAGGCACAGACGGCGTACTCGACGGCCCGGTCTGCCCTCCCGGCACGATGACCGTTGCCGGCCATTCCCTGGAAAGCAGAACGACGGCAGCTACGAGAGCTACTACTACGATCAGAACTGTGGAAACAAGGCTCCGCTTCTTCTTGTACGCTGGAACAGCTACCACAGAACGACCAAGCCTCGAGGGCTGCGCAGCCAGCGCGTCAGAGTCTACGGCAACGGTGGCAGACGAACCCACAAACGCCGCAACAACCTCGTCGCCATTCAGCCCAAGATACTGAGCGTAGCGACGCGCGTATGCCTTGAAGTACCCGTTCGGTTCCGGCGGACCGCCCGCTTCGATGGATTCAAGCACGGACTTGCGGAGCAGAGTTGCGCGGGCAACATCCTCAAGCGACAATTCGAGTGACGTTCGCTTGTCCCGAAGAGCTGTACTGGCCTGTTGGCGATCCATCCTGCCCCTCCTAGCGGCGACGCTTGGAACCGCTTGCTGCTCCGGCCGGCAGGAGAGCCTCTTCAAGCACCTGCGCAATGTCGTTGACAAAGGTGAACTCAAGCTTCTTGCTGATATCGGGCGAAATCTTGCTCGTGTCGCGACGGTTTTCTTCGGGAAGGATCAGTTTCCTGATCCCCGCGCGGTATGCACCGAGCACCTTTGCCTTGATGCCGCCAACCGGCAGTACCTGTCCACGAAGTGTAATCTCACCAGTCATCGCTATGTCTGAACGCACTTTTCGGCCCGTGAGAGCCGAAACCATGGCTGTTGCCATGGTGACGCCGGCAGATGGCCCTTCCTTCGGCACCGCGCCTTCGGGAACATGCACGTGCAGATCCGTCTTCTCAATGAAATGGGGGTCCAGCCCAATGTCGACAGCATGCGTACGGATATAGCTGAGCGCAGCCTGGGCTGATTCCTTCATGACGTCGCCGAGTTGGCCCGTGAGTTGAAGATTACCTTTGCCGTCCATGCGCGTGGATTCGACATACACAGTGTCACCACCATACTGAGTCACGACAAGACCGCACGCGACTCCTACGCGCGCTTCCTTGATAAGACTCGTGTACGAATATGGGGCCAGGTCCAGGTAGACGGCAAGGTTATCCGCGTGAACGGTGACGCCCGCGAACAATTTCTTCTCCTCCACTTTCGCTCTCGCTACCTTGCGGCATATCCTGACAAGCGAGCGCTCGAGTCCCCGTACTCCGGCTTCCCGCGTGTACTGCTGGATAATCGCCAACACGGCATGGTCATCGACGGCAAGGTCTTCCTGCTTCAGCCCATGCTGCTGCATGGCCTTGGGAAGAAGGAAATGCCGGGCTATCTGCTGTTTCTCCTCGTCTGTATATCCGGGAAGGGAAATGACCTCCATGCGGTCGAGGAGAGCAGATGGAATCGTCTCCGACACATTCGCCGTCGTCAGGAACAGGACCTCAGAAAGATCAAACGGGATCTCGATATAATGGTCGCTGAATTGCGTATTCTGTTCTGGATCGAGCGCCTCAAGCAGAGCAGCTGTCGGGTCGCCCCGGAAGTCCGCCCCTACCTTGTCGATCTCATCCAGAAGGAAGACTGGATTCTTGGTGCCCGCCTGCTTGATCCCCTGAATGATGCGCCCTGGCATGGCTCCAACGTACGTCCTGCGATGTCCGCGCACTTCCGCCTCGTCGCGGATGCCACCGAGGGAGACGTGGACGAATTTCCTGTCGAGCGTCTCTGCAATGGACTTTCCCAGCGATGTCTTGCCAACGCCGGGCGGACCGACAAAGCAGAGGATCGGACCCTTGGCCTTGTCCGAAAGCTTGCGCACTGCAAGATACTCGAGTATCCGGTCCTTGATCTCTTCGAGCCCATAGTGGTCCTTGTCCAGGACCTTGCGTGCACGCTTCAGGTCGATCTTGTCGGCAGTCCTGATGTCCCATGGAAGGCCGACAAGCCAGTCAAGATATGTTCTGATGACGGAGCTTTCCGGACTCATGGCCGGCGTTTTCGCAAGTCTGGCCAACTCTTCATCGATCTTGTCGCGGGCGTACGCTGGCATATGGACCTTCTCGAGCTTCTGTCGATACTCACCGACCTCGCCAGCCTCCTCACCCTCTTCGCCGAGTTCTTTCTCGATTACTCTGACCTGCTCGCGGAGGTAGTACTCACGCTGGGACTGGTCGACCTTGGCTTTCACGTCGCTTTCGATTTTCCGCGCAAGCTCCAGCACATAGATCTCCTTGGCGAGAAGTTCAGCGATGCGGTGAAGCCGTTCCTCTGCATCCAGTACAGCAAGCAGCGCCTGCCGGTCTTCGGTCCCGAGCAGAAGGCTGCTCGCAATAAGGTCCGCGAACCTGTCCGGCTCCGTGACGCCCGAGACATTGTTCACTGTCTCCGAAGGCAATTTCCTGGACAACTCGACATACTGGGAGAACTGGTCGAGAACAACGCGCATGAGAGCCTGGCGCTCCGTCGACACCTTGTCGTCTACCGGCAATGGTTCGACGCTGGCCACAAGCATCTCGTCGTCGTCCAGGCGCACGTTTGTGATGCGGACTCTGCGGACGCCCTCTACGAGGACTCGATCGCTCCCATCGGGCAGCTTGAGCAGCTGCAGTATCTCGGCACCGACGCCGATGTCATAGAGATCGGCAAGCCCGGGGTCTTCGTTCGACTCGTCCTTCTGGCATACAAGCACAATCTTGCGGTTGGCCGCCAACGCAGATTCGATGCTCTTCAACGATTTTGGCCTGCCTACAAAGAGGGGAAGGACATGATATGGAAAGACCACCACGTTCCGCAGCGGAATCAGTGGTGCTTCAGTCAGTTGCCAGTCACGTTCACTCATTGATGGTGTTCTCTCCTATCAAGCAGATTCCGGCAAGGGAATGCGCTCGGTCGTCCCGTCGGTTCTCGTCGCAACGACCTCATGGCGATCGGAGAAAAACTCGTCTCCCACGGCTACCTCCGTGACTCCCTTGAAGGAAGGCAGTTCGAACATCAGATCCACCATGGGCTGGTCGACTACGGACTTCAAACCACGGGCTCCCATGCCCATGTCTTTCGCTTTCTCGGCGATGCGTTCCAGTGCAGATTCGGTGAATGCCAGGTCGACTCCGTCCATGGCAAAAAGCTCCTGATACTGCTGGACGATCGAATTCTTCGGCTCGACCAGAATCCGCTTCAGGTCACCCACTGAGAGTTCTTCCAGCTCAAGTCTCAGGGGAAATCTGCCAACGAGCTCAGGCAACATGCCGAACTTGACAAAGTCGGAGCTGAGTAGCGTCCTGCCTTTGCGATCGGCTGGCTCGTGAACGAACCCAACCTCCCTCGGGTTTGCCCGGAGTCTCCTGATACTGTCTAGTCCGTCAAATGTCCCGCCGGCAATGAAGAGAACGTCTTGGGTGTTGAACTTGATGCTCTCCTGAAGAGGATGCTTGCGTCCACCTTGAGGGGGAACACTGGCAATCGTCCCTTCCACGATCTTGAGAAGCGCCTGCTGGACTCCTTCACCACTGACATCACGCGTGATCGAGGGGTTCTCTGACTTCCGCCCGATCTTGTCGATCTCGTCGATATAGACGATGCCGCACTCAGCCCGGGCAACGTCGAAATTCGTAGCCTGCAGGAGTCCAAGGAGGATGTTCTCCACATCCTCGCCAACGTAGCCCGCCTCAGTGAGTGTCGTTGCATCGGCGATCGTGAACGGAACATCAAGAATGCGGGCAAGAGTCCTGGCCAGATAGGTCTTCCCAACCCCCGTGGGGCCTGCGAGCAGGATGTTGGACTTCTCGATCTCTACCTTGGCGTCCTTCTTGGCTCTCAGGCGTTTGTAGTGATTGTACGCGCCGACGGCAAGTGCCTTCTTGACCTCATTCTGCCCAATGACGTACTCGTTCAGGCGCGCATAGATTTCCTTGGGGCGCAGCGACTTGAACTCGATGGCATGACTTTCATGCCTGGACTGCTGCATGAGTTGGTTGCCCCGCTCGATGCAATCGTCGCAGATATACGATCCGTCGAGTCCCTTGATGAGCAGACCGACTTCACTCGACTTCTTGCCGCAGAACGAGCAGGACGGCTCCTCGCTATTGTGGCTCGGCATTCTTCCCCAACGGGCCGGCTTCCCCTGCAACGCCAATCTTAGAGATGACCTGGTCTACGATGCCATACTCCACCGCCTCTTGGGCAGACATGAAGAAATCTCGCTCTGTGTCTCTTCGCACAATGTCGAGAGGTTTTCCCGTATGTGAGGCAAGAATGTTGCTCACGGACTCCTTGATCCGCAGAATCTCCTTGGCCTGGATCTCAATGTCCGTCGCCTGCCCCTGTGCTCCGCCCCAGGGCTGGTGGATCATGATACGCGAATTCGGCAGCGCAAATCTCTTTCCCTTGCGTCCGGCAGCAAGAAGAATGGCTGCGAGGCTCGCTGCTTGTCCCAGACAGATGGTGGAAACGGGAGCGGTGATGTACTGCATGGTATCGTAGATCGCCATGCCGGGAGTGACTTCGCCGCCAACGCTGTTGATATAGAGATAGATGTCTTTGGTGGCGTTCTCGGCAGTCAGATAGAGCATTTCGGCGACGATCAGGTTCGAGACCTGGGTATCGATCTCTCCGCCGAGGAACACGATGCGATCCTTCAGCAGCCGGGAGTAGATATCATAGCCACGCTCTCCATGAACCGTCTGTTCGACTACGTACGGAATGACGCTCATTGGACCTCCTGCTTCGCCTCTGAGGGCTCCTTCAACTGAACTGCGCCAGCAATAAGGCTGCGCGTCTTCTCCCAGACGATCACGTTCCGGATCGTCTTGCGTCCAGTCTCCGTCGCCCCGTCGATACCTGCCTTGCCCAATTCTTCCTTATGCGACTCCACATACACCTCGATGTCTGCGTCCCCGGCCACGATACTGCACGCTCTCTCAGTTGCCTCCATCAAGAGGTCGCGCTGGAGCAGCTTGACGGCATCCGCTTCAACGTCCTTGGTCAATTGATCGGCGCTGATATTATTGTACTTCAGGTACTCGTTGAGGGAAAGCCCATTGCGGGCAAGACTCTCCTTGATTTCGCCGAGCCGTTCCTGAGTCGCGTCACGCCGAATATACCCGGGGAAATCAATGCCCAGCTTCTCTGCTGCAGTCTCAATAGCACGGCCGACGATCGTGTCCTTCCTGGCCTCGTCCGCCTTGTGCTGTTCATCTTCTTCCAGGGTCTTCCGAAGCTCCACGAGGGAACCGAACGCACCGACAGTCCGGGCAAACTCGTCGTTGACTTCGGGAATGTGTTTCTCCGCGACGCCGTCGAGCGTGATGTCTCCCTCGAGGGCGCTCTCCAGCAGCTGCACACTGAAATGCTTCGATTCTCCGACATTCATTCCAGTGAGGAATGGCTCGTAGGCCTTGCCCACCTCGCCCTCGCCAACCGTGAACTCTGTGTGGTACGGATTCTGGGATTTCTCGGTCGCGACAGTGACAGTGACGGAATCGCCGTGGGCAGCAGGGCCATCCTTCGGAGACGTCTCGGTCACAGCATCGACAAGAGCCCTGATCCGGCGTTCGACGGCTTTGGATGTGTCAGTCGAGACGCCTTCAACCTCCACGCCGCTCCACAGGTCATGATCTGCCTTGGGCATCTCGAAGACGCGTACGTCGACCTTGAGCCCCTTGGCGGCATCATCTTCCAGTACTGAATCGACGAGTTCGGGCTCAAAAATGAGGGCGTCGGTCTCCTTGTGTTCCTTGAGGAACGTGACATAGGTTTGAGAGGCTGCTTTCTGAAGGACGTCGTCCTTCAACTCCTCATCACTCACATATTTGGCGACAATGGAAAGGGGAGCCTTGCCCGGACGGAACCCGGGTATGCGAAGTTTGCCGGCCATCGCCTGCATCGCCTCGCGGTGCATTGCTGAGACTTCGTCGGCACTGAATGTTGCAGAGAGTACGGTCGAATTGCCGATCTTGTTGGTGGTGGTGTATTCCACGGTCTCCTCCAGGTTGGTGCGAAGGGCGGGAGTCGAACCCGCATGGAATTACCCACTGGATCCTAGGTCCAGCGCGTCTGCCAGTTCCGCCACCCTCGCTGAATACTTACTGACATCGCAGGGAACTGAATCTTTGGGCAAGTGGTGGTGGGTCGTACAGGACTTGAACCTGTAACCGCCTGATTAAGAGTCAGATGCTCTACCAATTGAGCTAACGACCCACAACTTGAACGCAACGATTATAGGACTTTTCATGAGGGTGTCAAGCGATCCCGCGGCTACAACTGCATCATATGCCGCGCCGTCGGTTCTCGTAGCTCGAAACACAATTGGCGCGCCCAGCAGGAGTCGAACCCGCAACCTGCGGATCCGAAGTCCGCAGCTCTATCCAGTTGAGCTATGGGCGCTAGCCTCACGATCCTGGTGCGCTTAGCAGGACTCGAACCTGCGACCTACGGATTAGGAATCCATCGCTCTATCCGCCTGAGCTATAAGCGCAGTATTGCAAAGCGCATGATATCAAGGGTCGTGCTCACAAAAATGGGGTGGGTAAGGAGACTCGAACTCCCAACATCTGGATCCACAGTCCAGTACTCTAACCAATTGAGCTATACCCACCATATCGGACTGGCGAGCCCAGCAGGATTTGAACCTGCGACCGACGGATTAGAAATCCGTTGCTCTATCCAGCTGAGCTATGGGCCCATGGTCGGGGCGAGTGGATTTGAACCACCGATCTCATGGTCCCAAACCATGCGCGTTACCAAGCTACGCCACACCCCGAATAGAAAGAGAATACACGCAATCAGCCAAAAATCAAGGTCTCAGCGGCAGGGCCTCTTGAAGAGAACACCACAGAGCCCTGGCGGCCTGTGCACGGTGGCTGATACGGTCTTTGAGACCGGCATCCATCTCGCCAAAGGTGAGCGAGTACCCGTCCGGGGTGAACAGTGGATCATATCCAAAACCCTGAGACCCACGCGATTCCGCAGTCACGGTCCCGGCGACAGCGCCGGAGCAGACAAGACACCGGCATGACCGAGGAAGAAACGCGACGATCCAGCACACGAACCGTGCAGGCGTTGACAATACGTGGTGCTCTGTGAGAAACGCTCCGAGCGCAGCCCTTTCCGAGAGATTCGCATACCGAAAGCGCGCAGAATGGGCTCCAGGCATATTGTCAAACAGGGGTAGCTCAAGGCCGGAGTCGTCCCCGAGGACAACACAGTCATCGAGTCCCGAGGTCAGGACACTCAGGAGGCCCGACCGAGCTTTCCTGTACGCGTTCTGGTAGTAGGTGACGCCACACTCGACGACGCTCTCCACGTCCAGTTCTTCCAAGGGAAGCCGGCAGTCCAGACCTCTGAGAATACTGCCATATTCCTCCAGTTTGTGGGCGTTGCCGGTGACAAGTCGCAGCCTCAAACGTCTGCAACCTCGACTGCGCTGACATAGTCACCAAGGAAGAGACGGGCCTTTTCGAGAAAGTCGCCAGGGTCGCCTGTCGTGAAGAACCTGTCCTGCTGTCCTGCCCCAGTGGTCAACCGACACTTCTCGAGCACCAGCCCTACCTCGTATGCAAGTTCCTTGCTTGGGTCGACAATCTTAACGCCCGGCCCAAGGATGCCTTCCATGAGGCTGTTGAGGAAGGGGAAGTGGGTGCAACCCAGAACAAGGGTATCTGCTCCGAACTCCCGCACCGGCTTCAGAACGTCCGCGGCATAGTCAGCCACATCCTGACCCTCGATGCTCCCAGCTTCCACAAGATTCACGAGCTCCTGCGACTGGAGTTCTATCATTTCTACCGTCGGATCCAGCAGGCCCATTGCCCTGAGATAGCCGTGGCTCCGTGCTGTCCCGGGGGTCGAAAGCACCGCGACTCTGCTGTTGCGGGTCGCCAGCTGTGCACTCTTGACGCCAGCAGAAATCATCCCCAGGACGGGGACGCTCACACGTTGCTGGATATCCGGAAAAACGGCGCTGGACGCCGTGTTGCAGGCCACAACGACCATTCGGGCTCCGTGAGCCTCGAGGAACTCGACGAGGGCCGTGGCCCTGCTGATCACCTGCTCCCTTGGCTTCGTTCCATACGGAAAAAAGCGGGAGTCGGCAATGTACATGATAGCCTCTCGTGGCAATCGGTTCTTCAGCTCCCGAACGACCGCCAGTCCTCCGACTCCTGAGTCGAACACGCCTACGTAGGATTCCACTCGACCTCTCTACCTGCTGAAGTACTCGACTATCGCGTCCACAATACCTTGAGCCACCTTCTGCTGGAACGAGTCCTCCCGCAGAAGTCGTTCCTCTTCTCTGTTGCTGATGAACGCGCACTCCACCAGGGCAGAAGGCATGGTATCGATGTGGGACACGAGGTACAGCGACGTCTTCTGCGTCCCTCGATCCGTTCTTCCCAGGGCCGAAACGAGATGCTTCTGGACAAGCGCAGAAAAAACTTTCGACTGGTCAAACCAGTAGTGTACTTCGGTGCCTCCAATTGATGTCTCCCCATCCGTGGCGTTCTGGTGAATTGCAAGAAACAGATCCGCCCCTGAACTGTTGGCTATCTGCACCCGCCTGGCGAGGTCAGGGTTGTCCTTTGAGGTATCATCCGACCGCGTCATGACGACGCGGACGCCATCCGCCTCGAGCAACGTCTTCACCTTTAGCGCGATTGACAGGTTGACTGACGATTCCCTCGTCCCGGAAGGACCTACGGCCCCGAAGTCGAAGGAGCCCGTCGATGACATGTAGCCGTGACCGGGGTCAAGGACGACTTTCTTCCCTTCAATCGTTCCTTCGACAGCGCCGGAAAGACTGATGACATAGATACCCGTTGCGGGGTTCTGCACCTCGGCTGTGGAAGCAGGAGCATGTATGCGCATCTCCACGATGGGAGGGATATCGTTCAGACGCTGCTTCGCCGACACGGTGGCCCAAGCCGACAGCGCCTGCTGGCCAGCGATAGACGCGGCCGAAACCCCCTCCAGCTGGAAGACGCAGTAGTTACCGTCCACCGTCTTCGTCACGTTCAGGTCACAGGCAGACGTGATCGTGATGCTCCCCGACGCACTTGCGGAAGCACCTGTAAGGGCAATTGACGAGATGATCGGGTCAAGATAGACCCTCAGAGCGTCTCCGGCCGCCTGGAGTCCAAACACGTGTGCCACTGTCGCCACCGGAACGTAGAGCAGACCACTCAGGATCTTTGGCGCGACAAGCATCTCTTCGCTCCAGTGGTTGCTGTCCTGTGCAATCTTGAGAGTCCGCAGCCCGTCCTTCAGGACGTACTGTCGATTGCCGAGTGTCAGGCTCGTTTGCTGATTGGCCGCGTCCCAGGACAGCAGCATACCATAGGCATTGGCCACGTCTACGAGCGGTACGAAGGTGGCCCCCTCTGCGAAAAATGTCTCTTCGCTGCCGGACAGAAGCTCGCCACACAGAAACACAGCCTTCGACGGCGCGGTCGATCCAGGCGCGCTCACCACCAGCTGCACCGTCGACGTGCTGGTTGATTGCTTCAAGCCAGTATCGGATCCGACAAGATAGATGACAATGCTGGATACGAAGCCGGCTGAGGTCGCCCCTACCTTCACCGCTGACACTTGTTTCGTCGGCACACCCACAATGCCGGCCTGTGCAGACTGCACCAGCCTTGGCAGTGAGACTTCGATGCGTTCAGGATTGTGTCCCGGGACAATCGACAGCCCACTCTTGTCCCCGTCGATGTGCATCGTGACGCCAGTCCAGCCGTTCGACGATACCAACTCGATACCGGTCAGACTGCAGACGGTACCGCCAGGACCAGTACCACCAACCACTGTCCCGTCAGTCATCGCTACCCAGTCCTCGGAGGAGGCATCAGACAGTTCAAGGGACACTTGCGCGCCATCTGTAGCGATGCCGACAATGACCTTGCCCGTGGCGGCAAGCGCCCCGTCGTTCCTTGCGACGAACGGCGACGCGACCAGATATGCTGACGGACCCACGGAAGTAAGGCTCTTCCCTATGGTTGCAGCAACAAGGCTGCTTGGCAACCTCTCCCACGAGCTAAGCAACGGCGCGAAGACCCAACCCGTCTTCTCGGCAGCAGTCACACGGCACCAGGTCTCCTTCTGTTCGTTCATGGAGTAGCCGGTGATGAGAAGGCTCGTCCCAGAAGGCAGCACGCCAAGGCGGTCGTACATGACTGAAGGTCCACTGCGAAGGTTCGCCGCATCCACCGTCTTCGTCGGAAGTGGAAGCTTCGGCCTCCAGAGGGCCAGAAGGGATGATGCCGTGAACGTCGTTGGCGCGGAGGGAGGAGCCTGGACTATCTGGACTCTCACGACCCACGACGCGACATAGCCGCTGGTCTGTCTGATCTTGAGGGATGAACAGTCCACCTTGTACCAGATTTTGCCGCCGGCATCTTTGGATTCTGAGAGAATGCGCAAGGAGGTACGTGACTTCATCGTCGTCAGGCGCACGAAGGCTGTCCCCGCGCCACTTCGCAGGGCCGTGCCATCTTCCACGACGACGGCGTAGCGAGTCGACGATGACACGGCAGATGCAGTCGGTTCCACCTTTGCGGGTACTGGCGTCAAGACGGCTGGACTGGCCGGCGACGTGATGGCTGGAGCATAGGTCACAAGCCAGCCCGCTACAAATCCGAACGACGTGCCCACTCGTATCTTGTACCATGTCCGTCCCGACCCGTCTTTGGAAGAGCCGACGGCCTCGTACTTCTCTCCCTTGTGTGCGACCCCAATCACACTGAACGTCGTACCCGCTCCCGACCGGATGTTGGCCTCGTCCGGGATTGTCACGGTCGCTGTCGTGTCACCCCGGACCGTCCCGACAATGGCACCAAGGAAAAGAGCGAGGACGAGGAACATGGCAATCATCCTTCTGTTCAACGCACATACCCCCTTATCTCACGGTCCACTCGTCGTCGCTCAGAGGTCTCACGAGACCCCTTGGTTGCCAGAAACTTGCCGACAGCCAGGTCGACCTTGATGAACCCTCCCTCCGAAAAGGAAAGTGAGGCCGGCACGACCGTCAGACCCTGCTGACTGATGAGAGATGCAATCCTGATAAGCTCGCGTCGGTGGAGAAGGAGCCTTCTGCGACGTTTCAACTCCTCGTCGGTTGTGTGCGCAAAAGCGTAGGGCCCCATGGACATCTGCACGACGTAGAGCTCACGACCGTAGAACCGGCAATACGAGTCTCCAAAAGCGAATGTTCGCGAACGCACGGCCTTCACTTCCCAACCGCGCAGTTCTATGCCAGCCTCAAGGCGCTCAAGCGTCTTGAAGTTGTGCTGGATCCGCTTATTGGCGACGATCACTCCGGGTTTGATGTCCATGTCTACCGCGCAAGCACTCCAAGTACAGAGATGAAGTCCTGAGGAAGTGCCGCCATGACCCGCACCTCAACTCCCGAACGCGGCGCAACAAACGAGAGCGCAAATGCATGAAGCATCTGCCGCTCTATGACCACATTGCGCTGCGCCCTGTATCCGTAAGTATAGTCTCCGAGAACCGGATGTCCAATGTAGGAGCAGTGAACGCGTATCTGATGCGTCCTCCCCGTCTCGATGCGTATCCGAAGGAGAGACGCCTGGTTGCCGAAATGCTGGATGACCTCGAAGTCTGTCGTGGAAGGTCGACCCGAACTATCGGCCTGTCGAAGAAGCAGCCCTCGGGAATGAACTGCCCCAATGGGTACGTCGATGCGGCCACTCTTCTCCGCGAACGTCCCCCAAACCAAGGCAAGATACTGTTTCTGCGCATCATGGTTGCCCAGCTGTCGCTTGAAGCAGCTCCACCCGGCTTGAGAACGGGCGAGAACCATCACGCCGCTGGTGTCCTTGTCGAGCCGATGTACGACTCCTGGCAACTCGACACCCTCTCCCTCATACAGCGTGACTCCACTTGCCAAGGCCACTTCGGTCAGCGTCCCGGCCACCTTCCCCGGCGCAGTGAAGACAGGCAATCCGGCCGGCTTGTTCACCGCAATGATATCGTCATCGACATACAGAACCGGCACCACAACCGACCCCAGCCTCAACTCATGCATGAAAACCCCACTGGTTGGGAAAGAGAAGTGCAAGACCACACAGTATTGCTCCCGTGGTCACGAGGCAGTCGGCCACGTTAAACACGGACCAGCCACGTACCCACAGAAAGTCGGTTACCTGCCCGGTCATGACGCGATCGATGAAATTGCCTGCAAATCCGGCGAAAATGAGAAGGAGACCATGAGCCAGTCCTCGGTCTCCGCGATGCAATGCGGCGATGGCCGCAACGCAGACGCCAATGCCAAGCACTGCATTCAGGGGCACGACCCACGCCTGCCCTCCAAAGAGTCCGAACGCGACCCCCTTGTTCATCGTCAGGACGAACCCCACCGGACCTGCCGTAAAGCTATGCTGGAAAAGAAACCGCCGTGCCAGCCATTTGGTGCCCTGATCTGCCAGGATCATCAGGGCAACAAGAACCGACCAGCGGAAAGGAGCACTCAGCCTGTTCATCGTGTTCCTTCAACCATCGCAGTGCCTTCCAGACCGATTTCCACGGTCTTGCTCCTCGAAGCGTGTCCATTGAGGATACGGACCGCAGAGCGAGCTACGCCAAAGTGATGACTGAGAATCTGCAGGAGCTCCTCATTTGCCTTGCCCTCTGCAGGCCTGGCGTGCACATGGACGCGCCAGGGGTCCCCTGGTTCCACGTCCGATCTGCTGCTGCCTGGAACTACGCGAACGTTGATCCGTATCATTTCTCCTCTTCAACGCAACTGGGCCGTCCATCCCAACAACCGGGGACAGGCGGCCCAGCACGTCTGCGCGTCTGTCGCCCTTACTTCTGAGTCAGTAGGTGACAAGCCACTGTATGCCCCGGAACAGCCTCAATGACCAGAGGCTCCTGCTCTTTGCAGATGGGCATCGCATAGGGACACCGCGTGCGGAAGTGGCAGCCGGACGGAGGGTTCACCGGTGACGGGACGTCACCTTGGAGAATGATGCGTTCGCGCTTCACTTCGGGGTCAGGCACCGGCACTGCCGAGAGAAGCGCCTGCGTATATGGGTGAAGCGGGTGGTCGAACAGTTCGTCGTTGTCGGCGGTCTCTACGATCTTGCCAAGATACATGACTGCCACACGGTCAGACATGTGGCGCACAACAGCAAGGTCGTGAGCAATGAAGAGGTACGTGAGGCTCAGCCTCTGCTGCAGCTCCTGGAGCAAGTTGATGATCTGCGACTGAATTGACACATCCAAGGCCGAGATCGGCTCATCCAGAACCAGCAGTTCTGGATTGATGATAAGCGCGCGGGCAACCCCAATACGCTGACGCTGACCACCGGAGAACTCATGAGGATAGCGCTTCTCGTATTCGGGGCGCAAGCCCACAGTCTCCATCATAGTGGCGACAGCTTGTTTTCGCTCCTTGCGGGTGCCGATGCCATGCACATCCAGAGGTTCCTGAATGATGTCGCCCACAGGCATGCGTGGGTTGAGTGAACCATACGGGTCCTGGAACATGATCTGCATGTTCCGACGAAGGGGCCGCATCTGGTTCGGAGTAAGGTGGGTGATGTCCTTCCCTTTGTAGATGATCTTCCCGCCGGTGGGCTGCAACAGCTTCAACATGGTGCGTCCGGCGGTCGTCTTGCCCGATCCGGATTCTCCGACCAAGCTCAGGGTCTCGCCCTGATCGATGAAGAAACTCACCTCGTCCACTGCCTTGACTGAAGCGACGGTCTTAGCGAAGACTCCTCCCTTGATGGGGAACCACTTCTTGAGTTGCTGGACTTCTACGAGTCTGGTTGCCATGGTCATTTCTCCTCTCTGCCTACGACTCGATGGGATGGAAGCAGCGCACGAGATGACCGGGAGTAAGCTCAAGAATCTCCGGCTCTTCCTCTCTGCACTTCTCCGTGGCGAATGGGCAGCGCGGGTTGAAACGGCAACCCTTGGGCATATGGTATGGGGAGGGCACCATGCCCTCGATGGCGGGCAACGGTTCGTTGGTCTTCTTCTCCGTGAATTTCGGTATGGACTGCAGCAGGCCGTACGTGTACGGATGACGCGGAGACTTGAAGATCTCTCTAGCAGACGCGCTCTCGACAATCTTGCCGGCATAGGCAATGGAGATGGTCTCTGCCATTTCCGCGACGACTGCAAGGTTGTGGGTGATGATAAGAATGGCCATACCCAGCTTCTTCTGAAGTCCGCGCATCAGGTCCAGAATCTGTGCCTGGATCGTGACATCAAGTGCCGTCGTGGCTTCGTCAGAGATCAGCAGGTCAGGGTTCGAGGACAGTGCCATGGCGATCATGACCCTCTGACGCATGCCGCCGCTCATCTCATGAGGGTACTGGCTGAAGCGCCGTTCGGGCTCGGGAATGCCGACCAGATGAAGCATCTCGATGGTACGCTTCTTCGCCTCGGCGTCATCGATCTTCTGATGCAGGGTAATAGCTTCACTGATCTGATTACCAATCGTGTAGACGGGATTGAGCGACGTCATGGGTTCCTGGAAGATCATGGAGATCTTGTCACCGCGTATCATGCGCATCTCTTCTTCATTCTTCTTGAGAAGATCTTCCCCATGGAAGAAGATCTCGCCTCCGATAATCTTGCCGGGAGGATTAGGAATGAGGCGCAAGATCGACAGAGCTGTAACGGATTTTCCGCAACCAGACTCGCCCACCAGGCCTACAACCTCTCCCCGGTGGATGGTCAGGTCAATACCATCCACGGCCGGAACAACACCATCCTCCGTGTAGAAGAACGTGCGTAGATTCTTGATGTCGACAAGTATTTCTCGGTTGTCCACGGAACCCCCCTACAGTTTCAGTTTCGGATCGATGGCATCGCGAAGTCCATCTCCGAAGAAGTTGAATCCAAGAACAGTCATGAAGATAGCCAGACCGGGGTAGATGATCAGTCGGGGCGAATTCCAGATGAATTGCTGAGCGTTCTGCAGCATGTTTCCCCAACTCGCAAAGGGCGCCTGAACACCAAATCCCAGGAAGCTGATGGAGGCTTCATAGATGATGGCCCCGCCGATTCCGATTGTCGTGGATACGATGAGGACTGCCAGTGTATTGGGAAACAGGTGCCGCCACATGATCCTGTTGGCGCTGGCGCCAATCGCATGGGCCGCCTCAATGTACTCCTGCTCCTTGAGCGAGAGAACGAGACCGCGCACGAGCCGTGCATCTACCATCCAGCCAAAGACGACGATGACCAGGATGATTTGCCCGATGCCCTTCCCCATGACACTCGCCAGTGCAATGAGCAGCGGGAACGTCGGGATCGACAGCATCGCGTCGGTGAACCTCATAAGGACGTCGTCCGCCCATCCACCATAGTAGCCCGCAACAAGCCCAACAAGGGCTCCGACGAGTGCCGCGGTGAGCGCAGAAACGAAGCCGATGAACAGCGAGATGCGCCCTCCGAAAAACATGCGAGCCAGCACATCGCGGCCATAGTCATCAGTGCCCAGCGGATGGGCACGCGATGGCACGTTGAACATGCCTTCGAGACCCTCGATCTGCTCGTTGGGATCAGCACGCCACACCAGCGGCCCCACGAACACGAACAACAGCATCACGATCAGCATGAATGCGCCGACCATGGCCAGCTTGTGGCGTGTCAGGCGGTGGAGTACCATGCCAACGTACGTGTAGTCGTCAGACGACTTGCTCTGTCCTTTCTTCTTTGCTTCTATAGCCTTCTCAGTCATAGTCGCACCCTCCCAGCTAGCTGTACTTGATGCGTGGATCTACCCACGCATACACGATATCTGCCACCAGGTTGAAGACGATGACAAGGATGCTGATGAGCATAAGGCCAATCATGGCCGTAGGATAGTCGCTCTTGATTTCTGCTGCAATGATGAGCCTTCCCATCCCTGGGATATTGAAGATGGTCTCGGTGATGGCGGCTCCACCGACAATGCCCGGAAGTGACAGGGCAACCAGTGTCACAATGGGGATCATGGCGTTGCGCAGCGCATGCTTGTTGATCACTGAATGCTCAGGCGCACCCTTGGCACGGGCGGTCCTGATGTAGTCCTGACGGATGACCTCGAGCATGGAGGACCGCATATAGCGCGCCCAGCCACCCACCGAAGAGAACGCCAGAACAAAGACGGGCATCAAGAGATACTGCGCCCGGTCCCCAAGCTTTGCCCAGAATGGAGCCTCTTCCAGTCCCGGCGTGATGATCCCGCCCGCAGGCAGCAGGGGCATCCCGTTCGGTCGTTTCAGGACGACGCTGAACAGCATCATCATCAGCAGTCCAAACCAGAACGTCGGCATGGACATGCCCAGGAAGCTGATGACTGTGACGATGTAGTCCGTCATGGAGTACTGCTTGACAGCAGACATGATGCCGATTGGAAGAGCAATGGCAAGAGACACCAGGAATGTGATCCCCATGACCCGCACGGTCACGGGTAACGCTCTGGCGATGATGTCACGTGCCAGGGAGCCAGGGTACAGGAGAGAGGGGCCCCAGTCCCCGCGGACGACGCCGCTGAACCACTTGAAGAACCTCAGGTACCACGGAAGGTCGAACCCCCAGGCTTTGATGAGACGCTGGATGTCGGACTTCTTGATTCGCGGGTTCTCGATCAGAGCCGCGAATGGGTTTGGCACGAGGGAAAAGATGCCAAACGACACGATCATCACGATCAGGATGAGCGGGATCATGCCAAGAACACGCCGGATTATGTAATCTCTCATGTTGGCGAAGACTCCTTTCGGCAGTCTCCCACGCTTCTCTGTGAAGGTGTGGGAGCCGATGAATCGAATCTACAGGTCCTCAGACTCCGTAGTCGCGGTGTCGAGCAGCTATGTGGGCAACTGCAAGAAACAAGGGCATAACTCTCTTCATCGCATACTCCTTCCTGGAATAAATGCAGAACATGCAAAACTCCATTCGCGTACTTTTCGGTAAGACGCACCTCCTCCGATATGACCGTCTATCTGCAGGCTGCAGCTCTGTATCCAGAGCCAGCATCAGACAAACCCAGGCAGGACAGCCGCCCAACTTCGCTGTCCGCCGAGCCGACCAGGTACTTACCCATCGCGACGTTATACCACGGTCGGCTGAGAGTGTCAATTGAACGACCTTCGTGATCTGCGGGCATGGGCTCCAGGAACAACGCAGCGCAGAATGCCGCCGCAGCCAATCCAGCTTCAAGAATTGGGCTCATGAACCGCGACCAAGCCGCTACGGCTTTTCTGGGACCAGGATCGTGGTCAGGCGTCAGACGCTGGACTTCCCTGGCTGTCACAAGACACATGCGTTGCTCGAATTCCTTCCCTTCGGCGACCTCCAACGGCATGACGAACGTGGCCAAATCGATGACCGCCATTGTGTCATGGGAAAGCCATCTCGCATGCACGCCCTCGAACAGGTCGCGGTCGCCCCGAATGATGTTCTCGACGACCTTGTCCAGCTGATCAGCCTGTTTCAGTTCTGTCTCATCATATGTCATCTGGCTCACCCATCTTCCTCGCAATCATCGTCTTGACCTCGGTCAGCGCCCGGAACAGCAGCACCTTCACATTGCTCTCGCTGAGATCAAGCAGGAACGAGACCTCTCTCACGGACCTGTGTTCAAGGAGTCTCATCCGAACAACCGACCTCCTGGGTTCCTCCAGACGGTCGATTGCCTCGTCTACAAGGGCCTTCGTGTCGGCCGCCTCTGCCAGCTCATATGGATCCTTGAGCAGACCCGTAGAGTGAACGTCCATGAACTCCTGGAACGGAAGCATGGAGTAGCCGGTCTGCTGTCTGTAGTAGTCTGAGAGAGCATTTCGTTCGATCTTGTATACCCAGACATCAAGCGGAATACCTTGATACGTGAAACTCTTGATAGACGAGACTACTCTGCTTATCGTGTCTTCGGCAATGTCCTCGGCAGTAGCCCTGCTCTTGACATGCCTCAGGGCATACGCCAGCATGCGAGGAACAAAGCGCTCGACAAACCGGCGCCATGTCTCTTCATCCGCCTGCTGCAATCCTCGTACGAACTCCTCTTCATCCACGTCGATTGCCGCGCTTCCTCACTCGCATAATCGTGACTGCAAGCAATTGGTTACACCTGGAAAGGTGAACGGGGTCCAAAAATGCCCGTACCAACACGTATCATGTTCGAACCATGTTCGATTGCCAGTTCGAAGTCGTCAGAAGTCCCCATGGACAGCAACCTGACACGTGATGAACCAAGGTCGCTGGCAAGATCGTGAAACAGCACACTGACAGACTCATATAGTATCGCCCGTACCTGCATTGTTGCTTGAACAGGGACGACTGCCATCAGCCCAGAGACCTCGTGCAGCCAGGGAGTGCCGGCGGCGGCAAGCTCACGGATCTGGGGCACGGTCAACCCGCCCTTTTGCGTTTCATCACCGGCATTCACCTCCAGCAGGAACGTGCACGCCCTCTGTACACCACGATCCTGGATACCGTGCAGACGCTCGAGGATGTCTGGGTTTGCCGAATCGACCGTATCGAATACGCGGAGGATGGCGTTGTACTTGTTCGACTGGAGTCGACCGATGTACCGGACAGTCACCCTGTGACTCTCGCGCAGGGCGAAGACGTCCTTGCGCATGGCTTCCTGAAGGTAGTTCTCACCGATTTCGGTCGCCCCTGCATCAATGGCTTCCAGGATCCGGGGAAGAGGCTGCGTCTTCGTCACGCAGACAATATGCGGTTCGCCGGGCTGACCAGCCGCCCGGCGATACGACAAACAGGCTCGCTCGCGGACGTCCGCGAGACAGTCAGCTATCGAGCCCACATTCGGCGCTAGAAGCCGCGAGGCGGCCCCTTGCGCAGTATGGCGGGGAGCTCGACTTCCTCGACCTTGAATTCCTTGAGAATCTTCTTCTCCTGTTCAACTTCGGCCTTCTGAGGATGCATCCCGGACGCCACCACCGTGATACGAATCTCATCGTTGGCCTCGCCAGACTCACCCAGTACTTCGTCGAAAGGATCGGCCAGACCGAAGATGATCTTGGAATCCTTTGATGCGCTCGACTGGATGGCCGTCG
Source organism: Coprothermobacter sp. (assembly GCA_013824685.1). NCBI lineage: Bacteria > Pseudomonadati > Coprothermobacterota > Coprothermobacteria > Coprothermobacterales > Coprothermobacteraceae > Coprothermobacter > Coprothermobacter sp. The sequence continues at coordinate 127,829 of PNOG01000020.1, forward strand.
AGATGATATCCATCTCTTCCATGGAAATCTCGTGGCCAATGACGTTGTAGATGAGTCCGGTGGCACCCTGCATCGAATACTCGAGAAGCTCGTAGTTGGTGGCGGCTCTGATGGCCTTTGCCGCACGTTCGTCGCCCTTGCCGGTTCCCATGCCTATCCAGATGCTGCCGTCTGTTCCGCTGGGAACCTCTCCAGAAGGAGTCGATGCCAGGACGTTCTTGAGATCGGCAAAATCGAGGTTGATGATGCCGGGTGTCCGGATGAGCTCGGTAATGCCCTGGACCGCCTTCTTCAGGACCTCGTCCGCTTTGCGGAATGCATTGTTGATGGTAATCTTCCCTTCCTCCAGCTTGAACAGTCGCTGGTTTGGGATGACGACCAATCCATCAACACTGTCACGAAGCTCCTTGATGCCATCCGATGCGACCTTGGATCGCTGTGGGCCCTCAAAGTTAAACGGCTTGGTGACAATTGCAATGGTGAGGATGCCCAGTTCGCGAGCCACTTTCGCCAGGACGGGAGAACCGCCCGTACCCGTGCCTCCACCCATGCCAGCAGTTATAAACAGGAGAGAAGAGCCGGTAATTGCTTCTTTGAGCATCTCTCTGCTCTCTTCTGCTGCTTTTCTCCCGACCTCAGGGTCAGCGCCCGCACCCATCCCTCGAGCAACTTTTGCCCCAATCTGAATCTTGCTTTCTGCCCGACTGTATCGCAGAACCTGCGTGTCGGTGTTGACGCTCACGAAATCGACGCCGGAAGGAAAATCCCCCACCATCCGGTTGACGGCATTGCCACCTCCACCGCCCACGCCGATGACCCTGATGCTTACATTTGAGCTTCCCCAGGGATCCAGTCGATCATCCATAGTGGATTTCCCTCCCCGTCAGTATGTCTTAGTCGAACAGGTCAAGGCCCTTGAACAGGCCACTCAAGCCCTTGAACGCGCGCTTCTTCTTCTGGATTGCGGCACCATCGCTGTGGATGCCGAGTTCGAGCAACCCGATTGATGTCGAGAAGCTGGGATTCTTAAACGAGCTGAACACAACGTCATCAACTGTCGGCTGTCCCATGCGGGCTCGCAGTCCGCTGATCTCAGAGAACTTGTCCGTGATGTGAGACACCATGGCCGTCCCTCCAGTCAAGACGAGGCCGGCCGGAAGCATGTTGTTGTAGCCGGAGTGCACCAGTTCCAGCTTCACAGCCTCAGCTATTTCCTCAATGCGAGATGTCACGACATCACTGATATATGACTTCGTTGTTGCAAGAACACCATCACCCGATGCTGTCGAGTAGCTCACCTGGCTGTCCTGAAAGTCCTTTCCTCTGCCCGCATCCACCGAACCGTAGGCCACCTTGAGCTCTTCAGCAACGTTCAAGCTTGTCTTCAGCATCATGGCAAGATCCATCGTCACATGGCGGCCACCTATGGGCAGAACGGCAACATAGCTGAGACTGCCTCCTGTGAAGACGGCCAAATCCGTCGTGTCTCCTCCGATGTCCACACAGGCGACGCCGATTTCCTTCTCTTCTGATGAGAGGACGGCATTAGCTGACGCCAGGCCTTCGAGCACAAGTCTGTCCACTTTGAGGCCAGATTCTGTCACACAACGACGAAGATTGTCCAGAATCGTCGACTGTCCGGTGACGATGAACGCCTCGAACTCAAGACGAATCCCTGACATTCTCAACGGGTCTTTGATGCCTTCCTGACCATCCACGAGGTACTGCCGGGGGATCACGTGGATGATCTCCTGATTTGGCCCCAGCAGGACAGCTTTAGCAGACTCCCACACGCGATCCACATCGTCCTTCTGTATTTCGCGTCCCGGCCGGGATATTGCAACAAGGCCGCGGTTCACCAATCCAGTGATATGAGTACCGCCGACGTTCACGATGACCGACGAGACGGAGTAGCTGCTCATCCGTTCAGCCTCGTTGCGCGCGGTCTGGATGGCCTGGGTCACGCCTTCCATGTCGACGACCACGCCACGCTTCAGGCTGCTGCAGGGAGCCGTACCGACCCCGAGAATGGCGTCGAGGCTATCTCCTGTCGCCGAAGCTATCAACATCTTCACACGGGTGCTTCCAATATCGAGTACGCTGACGATTCTTTCCTGGCCAGCCATCATGCCTCCTTCTTCAAGAGAACGCGCCGGATGATTGCGATATTCTGGTACATTCTGCTTCCAAACACAACGACTGCGGCGAGGTAAAGATCGATGCCCAGCTGGTCACCAAGATACCCCAGGAGCGCTGCAACAAGACTGTTGATCAAGAAACCCGAAAAGAATACTGTCGCGTCGAAGGTGTCCTTCAGATAGCCTTTGATGCCGCCGAGGATGGAATCCATGCCAGCCAGAAGGGCCAACCCTACGTATTTGGAATAAACGGCGGGGATGTGCACGGGGCGAAAGATCCCGACAATGATACCGAGTACGAGTCCGCACACTGTTACGAAGCCAACCATAGATATCCGTTTTCCTCCCCTAGTCGCTGATTCTAAGCGGGTTGACTTTTTGAACTATAGCACCAATGCGCCTCAGGTTCAACAAGTCGAGTACGCCTCCGGGAATCTGCAGTCCCTTGAACATGTTCTCTGTGTCGCCGATCGCGTCGACGACCAGCGGCATCTGCGTCACCTTTCTGTCCACGCGAACGTTGAGGCCCGCCCTGTATACGGAACTCGAGTCGGTCAGGCGTATCCCATTCAGCGATATCACTTCGGCTCCCGATGCCCAGAGATCATTCAGAAGAAGGAGCAGGTCCTCATCGGCCAGCATGGATGGCGAAGCTCCTGATGATTGCTCTCGTATCGTGATCCGGATGCCAGGACCCGCGAGCGGGATGGCCCCGGTTCTCTGTTTCAACACGGTGGCCTCCTGCTGCAACTGGCGCACTTGCGCGGCCGTGTCATCAGAAGAACGAAGGTACTGCATGACTTTCTGCGACACGTCCGTCTCCTCGACGAGGAGGTCCTGTTTGCGCTGCTGGAGATCCCTGATGACACGAATTAGGTCCTTCGGGTCCTGGCTCTGATAGGTCTGCTTCATCTCACGGACGACGCGTGCCTGTCCGGGGAGGAAGAACCCGACGAAGAAACTGATAAGAGAGAAGATCAGCATGGTCGACTGCCAAGGCACCCGCCCAGTCCTCTTCATTTCGCACCCACTGCATACTTGAACGCAGCATTGTTCAGCGACGCCGGGACAGTCACAGACGTTTTCTTCTCAAGTGAGCACGTGATCTTGAACTGGTCGCGGTACATCTCCAGCACCCGGAAAAAGACGTCTTGAGAAATGCTGTCGGCGAGCATCTCGGGGTTCCCCAGTGCAGTGATAACGTAGGGCGGCGACATCCTGCTCGAATTCACGAGAATAATGGGTCCAGCACAAACGATAGGGCTGTTTCCAAGAACGCGCTGGTCGTTGACGGCAATGGCCGTGGCGCCGTATCTCCGCATAAGATTCACGATGCTGCGGAGGTAACCGTCGTGGATGACGAAGTAGTTCGGATCATCGGAGAGTGTCGGGGTACGGGAACTATCACTCAATGTCACGACGACACCGGGACCCGTCGCCTCGGCAAGTCCCGCTTTTCCTCTCAGCTCTCGCAGCTGCTGCGTTAGAACGCGCACCTCGTCGCTCGTGGCAGCACCCTTGCTCTCAAGCTCTCCCAGCTGTCCCCGAAGATCGACAATCCGCCGAGCGGCACCCTCATTCTCCTTTTCGAGTCCCTTCATGATTTCGACCAGCTCAACATTCTGGGCAGGAACGACGTAGGCCTTGTTCACGGTGGGCTCGAACTGGACAGCCAGAAGGTATCCGAATCCGGCAACCATGACAAACAGCGCGGCGAGGAAAACGCCCCCGCTTCTTCCACGCGTGATCATGGGGACCCCAAGATGACGGCCTGACCGTCGAACCGGAGGTCGATGGTTGCTTTCTCCCCCTTGAACGCAGGCATGTCAAGGACCGCAATCCCTCGTTCGATCTTTGAGGCACCGTTCGCGCTGTCACCAAGAATCAGCGTCTTCCCGTCTTTCAAGCGTACGGCAAGTCCCGTCGATGAGGACAGCGACATGCCAAGGATGGCCAGCTCGTCCCGATGCTGCATCAACTGGCAGCACAGCGGCGCATACTCGAGTGAGGTCAAAAGAAAAGCCGGAGACACAGATGGGAAACCGCTTACGTCAACCACATTCCAGGACTTCGATGCCTCCGTAACGGCGTAGGCTGTCCCGGTCTGCAGGAACACGGCAGCCAACTTGCTCCCTTGTCTGATCACCACGTCGGGGTCAGCTATGTCCACACCGATAGTGACATTCCAAGGTCGCTGCCGCTGGATCGTCACGTCAGAAACGGGGAGTCCCTTTAGCCTGTCAACGACCGAAGCCCTGTTGAGGAGCATGAGAAGACCCTGAGACCGACTATGCCAGACCTGGTCCACGACAGGAGCTTCCCAAGAGTCCGCCTGGACGCTTACACGAGCGGCTGGTACGGTGAACCAGTAGACCAGCACTACCACCAAAGCGACCAGACCCATGCGCCACAGTAGCTTCATGTACGGAGGAACTTCTCCTTGATACCCACGCACTGCCTCCTAGGAGAAGTCACCGAGCAGCCTGATCTCGGGCGACAGGCGCACGTTGAAGCGAGCGTAGACTCTCTGTACGACAATGTCCATAAGGCCCGCGACATCAAGCGCGGTCGCCCCTCCCAAATTGACGATGAAGTTTGCATGCTTGGCCGAAACCTGCGCCTGCCCTACCTGGAGACCCTTGCACCCGGCTTCCTCTATCAACTTGCCGGCATAGGTCGTCGGAGGATTCGTGAAGATACTGCCAGCATTCGGATGTTCCCACGATTGCTTGGCATGCTTCTCGGATCGGATACGTGCAGCTGTCGACCGGATTGTTGCTCCGTCACCAGCCTCGAGGTCAAATGCAGCGCCCAGGATGATGGCTCCGCTCTCCTGAAACTCGCTATAACGGTAGTCAAAATCGACCTCTTCATGCTTCTTCACGACATACTCGAGGTTGCGATCAAGAACTTCTACATAGGCCAGATGAGTGCTTATGGCCTGAGAGAACGAACCTGCATTCATGTAGACGGCCCCTCCAACAGTACCGGGTATACTCGTAAGATACTCCAGTCCGGACAGATCCTGATGCATGGCAAAATCCAGCAGGGAGGAAAGTGGCATCGGGGCACGAGCAAGCACCAGTCCTTTCTCCATCACTGGCTGAAGCGAGGTCTCCATGAGCCTTACGACCAGACCCTCAACACCACGATCGGAGACAAGAACATTCGTTCCATTGCCGAGAACCGTCGTCGGCACCTTGAGAGCTCTGGCGGCACGCAGTGCACAGATCAGGTCCTCCTCACCACATGGCGTGTAGAGGTACTCGGCCGGACCGCCGATGTGAAACGACGTGTAGAGCGAGAGAGACTCCTTCGTCAGGACCCGTTGCTCGACGCGACGTCTGAACCTGTCTATGACCGAATCCACCATCAGTCGTTCTCCTGCTTGATGCATCCCTCGAGGGACGCAACAATTTGACATTGTACCGGATTGGCGCTCGTCAGCAAGCCACAAAACCTCAGACCGAGCTTATTCACATCCCCGGGACCCATGAATAGTATCACGTCGCCCGGGGTGGCCGACACTCGCAAGACGTCGAGCATCTGGTCCACGGGCATCCGGGGCGCCAATGAGTCACCGACTGCTGACTTTACACTCTCTCGAAGCCGCACGTTCAGGTCTTCCGGACACTCTACCGTCTCTCCAGCCGGGAAGATGTCGAGCAGCACGGTCCGCGAGACTCCAGCCAGTGCCGGTCCATACTCCCCGAGGCACATGCTCACACGGGAGAAACGGTGCGGCTGGAGCACGAGGGTAAGTGGGCTTCCGGGATACCGTACCGAGAGGGCCTGCAGGGTCGCTCTGATCTCCGTGGGGTGATCGGCATGGTCTGTGAGGACGACCATTCCGTCGTGCTCTGCCAGGAGCTGCATTCGCCGCTCCATTCCGGGGAAACCTTCCAGAGCACGGAGTGTGTCTGCAAGTGTGGCCCCGACTTCCTCGCACGCCAGGCAAGCGGCAACCGCGTTGAGGTAACTCTTCTCGTCTCCTCGTTCCATTGCAAATGGTTGTTCCAGGCCTTCTCTCGCAACCGTTGCAGTGTTGGTGCGGAAATTGTAGCCGACCTGCACCTGATTTGACGCCTCCTGACCGTACAGGACACGCCGTGGCAGAGCCTGCACGATCCTGGCTACTTCTCTGTCGTCGCCACAGCCAACAATCAGCCCGCCTCGCTCAGTGCACTGCTGGGCAAACCTGGTGAATGCACCAACAAGGTTGCAGAACTTGCCTCCATAAGCCCCCAGGTGGTCGTTGTCGATGTTCGTTATGACAGCTACGTCTGGATGGAACTTCAGGAACGAACCGTCCGATTCATCAGTCTCCAGGACCATGATCGGGCGTCCCTGAATCTGCTTTCGCTCGGCACCTTCAGAGGGAAAGGCTCCATCAAATCCTGCAATATGGCCTCCCACACAAATGGTCGGAGCAAAGCCCTGTCTTGCCAATGCGTATCCAATCATTCCTGACGTCGTGGTTTTGCCGTGCGTGCCTGAAACAGCTATCAGGAAATAGCGTGATGCGACGGTGGACAAGACGTCTGTTCGATGGAGGATGCTCGTTCCGACCCCCGTTGCCGCCAGGAGCACGGCGTTGTCCGGAAGAATTGCGGACGACCGTACAACAACTTCATCATGACGAAGTGCGCCGGCTGCCTCGGCTTCGGACATCACCCGTATACCCAGCGAGACCAACCGTCCGGCCTCGGGGCCGCCAGTCAAAATGTCCGAACCCCGCACATCCATTCCGATACTGCGCAGCAACACGGCCAGTGAGCTCATCCCTGCACCACAGATGCCGACAAGAAAAAACGGTGTTCCAGGTTGCAGGATCTCAGGCATGTGAGCACTCCTCCTCGATGGTGCGCACGATGGCCTCTGCAGCGTCACTCCCAAAAACGCTGGAAGCAGGAAGCGCCGGGCCTGTTTTGTCGCCAAGCGCTTTCTCCAGGATGGACAGGTACACGTCGAACTGCAGTGATTGCTGCTCAATGCGAATGCCGAGGCCGAGGTTCTCGAGATACGTCGCGTTCTTGGACTGATGCCGGCCAACCGCGAACGGATAGGGAATGACGATGGCATAAATGCCTCCGACAGCAAGCTCCGTAAGCGCGAGTGCCCCGCCTCTCGTCACCGCTACACGAGTCTGCTCATAGAGCCGCTCCATATGCTCCTCATAGGAGACGACGACAGGATTGACGTGCCGCAGAGACAACCCCTCCACAACGTCACGAATTCTCGCATAGTCTTCAGGTCCAGTCACCACGGTGACTGGAACTTCGCGGCCCCTGGTGTCCAGTTCCTGGATTGTCCGCAGGAACAGTTCGTTGACAAAACTGGCTCCGCCACTACCCCCGACAAACAGCAGCCCGCGGCGAAGGGATCTCCTGGACCGGCTCTCCGTCAGTGCGGCGTAGACCTTGCGTCGCAGAGGGTTTCCCGTAACGGTGAACCGTGGACCGGAGACTCCTTCGACCGGAAACCCTAGGAACACGTGACGCGCACGGCGCGAGAACAGTCGATTCGCCCTCCCCATGACAGTATTCTGTTCCAGAAGGTACACGGGAATCCCGCTCAGCTGCGCGGCGACGATTCCTGGCACCGATACGTATCCGCCGGTACCGATGAAGGCATCCGCATGGGCGTCCTTCATGACACGGCGGGCAGCATTCACTCCGCCTCGCGTCGCACGTGCAAGGCGCCAAAGCGATCTGGGGGTATACAGAAGGGGGGCAGAACAGACGGTTCTGACGTCAAGTCCCTGAGAAAGGAAAACGCGTTGTTCCATACTGTCGGATCGCGCCAGCATGGTGACGGTTCCCCTGTCCGACAAACGCTCAGCAATTGCGACTGCGGGGTAGATATGCCCCCCTGTTCCTCCTCCAGCGATGATGAAGTGCATCAGACAGCCTCCGGACTTCGGGAAATGGCTCCCGCGATGCCAAGCGCGGCCATCTCGAAGACGATGTGATTACCTCCCTGGCTGAAGAAAGGCAGTGGTACTCCTGTCGTAGGAAGCAGTCCAACAACGACACCGATGTTGACGAACGCCTGCACGGCGAGGAATACTCCGAGCCCCATGACATAGACTCGGGCAAACGGCTCAGAGGACCTCGAGGCAATTTTGAACAGGTCGAAGACGATCCAGAGAAAAATGCCGAGCACAATGGTCACGCCGACAAGCCCGAACTCCTCCGAGAATATGGCGAAGACAAAATCGTTCTCCTGGGCCGGGAAGTGGACGAATTTCTGGACGCTCCGCATGAAACCCCTTCCCGTCACTCCACCCCTCGCGACCGCAAACATGGAGTTCACCAGTTGATAAGCGACGTCTTTGGCCTTGTCGGCCGACAGTGGGTTGATGAACGAGGTCATTCTGACTTTCCATGAGTCTTTCACGTTCACTGCAATCAGGGCCACCACGCCCAAGGCAGCTGTTTGGCTGATCCAGTAGCCGAACGGAGCACCAACGCCCAGCAGGATAGCGATGGAGGACCCGGCGATAACAAAGGCGGTTCCGAAATCGGGTTCCAAGGCCACCAGGACCGTGAACCCCAGCGCGAACAGCAGAAATGTGCGGTAGAATCGACGGTCATACTGGTTCAGGTACTTGCCGCTGAAGAGCTTGGCGGCGAGAAGAGGCACCACCAGAATAGCTCCCTGAGATGGCTGCAAGCCAATCGAACCCGTTCCGATCCACCGACTGGAACCGTTGACACTCCTGCCGATGGCGGGAATGAGAACAGCGATCAGCAAAGCTCCTAAGGCATACGTCAGAAATCCCGAGATGTCTGCCCAGCGCATGTACTTGAACCGCGAGCAGAACCAGTAGGCGAAGATGCCGACACCGACGATAATCGCTTGCTTGACGACACTCGGAGTAACGGCCACCAATTGACCTCGCGCAGCGCTGAGACTGACGGTGATACTGTAGTTCTGCAGTACCCCCAGGCAGAGCAGTATGGCGACGAGAACCAGTATGCGCCTCACTGCGTGACAGCACCCAGGCGACCGCGCACTATCTCCTTGAATCGGTCGCCACGCTGCTCAAAATCCCTGAACATGTCGAAACTGGCACAAGCGGGAGACAGAAGGAGCGTACCGCCTGCAGAAAGAAGTCGCACTCCACTGCTGACAGCGTCCTCAAGCGATTCGACGCGGACAACCGTCTTCATGCCGGCCTTGCACAGCGCATCCTCGATAGCCGGGCCGGTCGCGCCCATCACGATTGCCGACACCAGGTTCTTGTCTTGAACCAGATGTCGTGCCATCTTGTCGAATGAGACGCCCTTTGAACTGCCGCCCAGAATGACTGCATATGGTCCAGTCATGGCATCAGCAGCCGTCATGACCGATTCCGGAGTCGTCGCCTTGGAATCGTTGACGAACGTCACGCCGCCCGCTGTTCCGATGTACTCCAGTCGGTGAGGCAGCCCGTTGAAGCCCGTCACAGCCCTGCGGATGGCATCTGGGGAGATACCATACAGAAAAGCCGCCAGAGCTGCGCTCATGGCATTCACCACATTGTGCCGCCCCTGGATGTGCAGATCCGTCTCCCTGAACAACTCCACTGTGCGTGTCGCGTCTTTGAAAACGATAACGCCATCGATAACATGCGCGCCGGAGAACGCACCGTCGCCCAGTCCGAAATAGAATATGGAAGCGCTCAGCATTGGGCCAAGCGCTCTCAGCGCGGGATCATCCCAGTTGAGCACGACAGCGTCCTCTGCCGTCATGTTCTCGAACAAGCGCTTCTTCGTGGCGAAATAGCGTTCCATGGTACCGTAGCGATCAAGATGGTTCGGCACCAGGTTCGAGAAAACGGCCACTCTGGGATGGAACGTATGAACTGTCTCGAGCTGGAAGCAGCTGACCTCAAGAACCGCCGGCCCTGCCATCGGATGTTCTACCAGGAGCTGTGACACTGGAGTGCCCAGGTTGCCCCCCGTCACGGCATTGGGATACTCCTGAGCTACGATTTCTCCAAGAAGAGCCGTAGTCGTGCTCTTGCCATTGCTGCCAGTCACCGCAAGCACTGACAGACCGGCATACGCAGCAATCTCCGTCTCACCGACGATGAGTTTGCCCATCTGCACGGCGGCGAGGATAATGGGGGCCTCGAGTGGAACACCAGGCGAGACGACAACAATGTCGTAGGCGGCCATGATGTTCGCAGTGTTTTCTCCAAATTCAAAGGGAACTCCCGCCAGTTGCAGCAGCCGTACGGCATGCTCGAACTCCTCGTCGGCGCTTCGCTGCTTGAATTCCGATACGAAAACGTCCACTCCGTGATCATGCAGGTACAGGGCCGCGTACAATCCACTTGGCAATGCTCCGACGACGAAGGCAGAATTGAACGGGATCACTGGTTATCTCCACGTCATCGTCAGTGCCCCGGCAATGACGAACAGGATGCTCACGACAAAGAACCGGTCGGCAATTGTTGGCTCGGCCCACCCGAGCTTCTCGAAATGATGGTGTATCGGAGCCATAAGGAATACTCTCTTTCTGCGACCAGAGGCCTTGAAGACAGCTACCTGGATCATCACGCTTGTCGCCTCTCCCAGGAACAGTCCTCCCAGCAGGATCGACGAAACCTGGTTCCCGGAGGCAAACGCCCAGGCGACGAAGATGGAACCAAGCGCAAGCGATCCCGTATCCCCCATGAACACTGATGCCTTTGTGCCGTTGAACCACAGAAACGAGATGACGAATGCAACAGCTGCCAAGGGGAGTATGCCGGCCAGTCCTGACGGATGCAGCAGCGATGCTGCTCCAGCCACAGCAAATGCGGGAAGACTCGTCTTGGCGAGCAGTCCATCAAGGCCGTCCGTCAAGTTGAACGCATTCACCATGCCGACCGCGTATAGCATGGCAACGACGTAGAACGCCCAGCCGGCAAGCAGGACTCCCCCACTCGCCAGGCGAAGCGTCGGAACAATCGATGGATACGCCAGATAGAAAAAGAGTCCAGCCGCCACGGTCTGGATCAGAAGTTTCTGGTAGCCAAGCAGTCCGTCATTTCTGTGCTTGAGCTCCTTGGTCCAGTCGTCCAGAAAACCCAACAGGAGATTGACGGCCACAAAGACGAGTGTAGCGACGTCAAGCCCTGTCAAGTCTCTTCGCCCCGTCATGAAGAGATGGGCGGCCACGGCTCCGACAATGTTGAGAACCAGCATCAGGCCGCCTCCGGTAGGCGTACCCGCCTTGGACTTGTGAGAAGCAGGTCCCTCGTCCCGTATCAACTGGGTAAACCGTGTCCTGCGAAGCCACACAATAAGGAGCGGGAAAAGAGCCAGATCAACAAGGGCAAGGAGGAGAACCAGCAACATAGCAGACCTTGCGGTCATCGCTGTCTCTCCTGCGGCCACAGACCATCAGTACCACCGACATAGCCGTGATCGCGCAACGCGACGCGCACCTCTTCCCGATCATCGAAGACAACATCCTCGTGCGCATAGTACATGACCGTCTCATGCCCACGACCGAGAACCAGGACCATGTCGCCCGGCCTGGCCGCAGCAACGGCACTACGAATTGCCTGCCTTCTGTCTTCGATGACTGTGAAATGGTCGGTCCTGAACCCGTTCTCAATGTCGTGAACGGCAATCGACGCGTCCTCATGACGAGGGTCCTCGACGGTCACGAACGACCAGCGGCAGGCCTCCTCTGCGAGGCGGGCCATGATCGGCCGTTTCTCGCGATCGTCCGCGCCGACAGAGCCAAACACGGCCAGCAGGTCTCCCTGCACCGTCGACCTCACAGCGCCGAACAGTGCCGAGAACTCCTCTGGGGTATGGGCGTAGTCCACGACAACCTCGAACGGCTGTCCACAGTCAATGCGCTCATAGCGCCCAGGGATATACAGCCGGTCAGCAAGAGATTGCACGGCCTTGCTCAGGTCGCGGGTCGGTTCAAGGGCATGGACTGAGCTGATCGCCGCCAGACAGTTGGACGCCTGGAACGCCGGGCCGATCGAAAGCTCCACGTCGAACGTAGCCCCATCGCGGGCAAAGACCTGAAACGTAGTTCTTCCCATGGTAGACACGACGTGGTCACCACGCAGGTCAGCCTCTCGCTCCAGGGAAAACGTCGTGACCCGTGAGCACCCGGCTGCGTCCCTGAACGCAGCGAACGAAGGGTCGTCAGCGTTGAGAACGGCCACAGAGCCTTCATCGAGCGACGTGAACAGGCGCAGCTTGGCTGCCAGATACGCTTCCATGGTGCCATGATATCCCATGTGATCCTGTGAAAAATTCGTGAAAACCCCACAATCAAAGCGCATGCCATGGACTCTGCCAAACGCGAGCGCGAACGAGGAAACCTCGAGCACCGCAACCTGTGCCCCCTGGCGGACCGCATGGTCCAGATACCAGTTGAGCGCAAAAGCTTCGGGCGTTGTGGCGGGAAGAGCGTCCGGAGGAAAGAACTCGCCGTCGGGCATGACATATCCTGTGGTCCCAATCATGACGGACGCAATGTCAAGTCCCTGCAGAAGACGGCGAATCAGGTATGCTGTGCTCGTCTTTCCACTCGTTCCAGTAATGCCGATCATCTTCATGCGACGAGCAGGGAAGTCGAAAATGGCCTGCGAGATGAGACTGAGGAACTCACGGCAACTTGCGACGACGACGACCGGCACGTCCTGGACCTCGGGATGCTCAGTCTCAGCGACGACACAGACCGCCCCAGCGCACAGAGCGCTGGCGATGTAGGATGCTCCGTTCAGCCTGGTTCCTGAGACGGCAACGAACATGGCTCCCGGCCCGCACTCGCGCGAATCAGGCGTGACCAGACTGATCAATGCCCCCTGTCCCAGCGAGGAACGCGTGGGATCCCAGGAAGCTGGGGGAAGCATATGAAGGAGCTCAGCAAGCTCCCGTTCTTCGACGACGAATTTCATGGTTTCAACCTCAGATACTGTATCAGCTGCAGCGCAATCTTCTTGAAGGTCGGCCCCGCCACACGAAATGATGTGTGTTCTCCTTGCCGGGTCTCATGGACGCTGAGGAACACGACGACCCTGGGGTCATTCGCCGTCAGGATTCCAGCAAAGCTGTAGACGTACGACCCATCCTTCAGATAGCCTCCCCCAGGGGCGGCGATCTGGGCAGTGCCGGTCTTTCCGGCAACTTCGTAGCCGGGAATGTAGGCACTGAAAACGCCGACATCTTTCTGCACGACTCCGTGGAGGCCCTCAAGAACGGCCTTGGCCGTCTCCGGCTTGAACAACTGGCCGACGACTCCAGGGACGTCTGTCCGCTGACTCGCCCCTGAAGCGTCGACGATGTGATCGACCACGTAGGGTCGCTGCATGAGCCCTCCATTGGCTATCGCGGCATAGAAGTTCGCCATCTGGATTGCCGTCACCGCCACTCCTTGGCCAAATCCCATCGTAGGAAGCGTCGTGTTTGACCACAGAGACATCGGAAGCAGGATACCAGACTCCTCTCCAGGCAGATCGATGCCCGTCGGTTTGCCAAAACCGTACCGGCTTACGCAGTCGTAGAAGAGCTTGGCGCCTATCTTCATACTCAACTGGCAAAACGCCACGTTAGAGGAATGCTGCAGCATTGCATAGAGGTTCATGGTCCCATATGGATAGAGATCGTGAACGACCGTGTCGAAGACTTTGAGACTACCGCCGCTGTAGAACGTGCTTTGCAGTGTAATTGTGCCCGTCTCGAGACCGGCAACCGATGTCACCGCCTTGAATACGGAACCGGGCTCATAGTTGGCACTGATTGCCTTCTCCGCAAGAGAGCTCATCGAGGCGTCCTGCCAGTGTTCGGGGTCTACGCCTGGCACATCGACCATCGCAAGGACCGCATCAGTCTGTGGATCCAAAATCGTGCAAGTAGCCCGCTTGCCATCGTACGTCTTGAGAGTGTCCATGAGAGCCTGCTGCGCGAAATACTGGATGTTCGAGTCGATCGTCAGCACGACGTTCTTACCTGGTACAGCCTCGAGAACCTCCTCTGTGACGGCGGGCTCCCCGGGGTTCGACCCAGAGACCCTGTAGGTATGCCATCCGTCCGTACCTCCAAGTTCCTTGTCGTATTGAAACTCGATCCCCGACAGACCCTGGTTGTCCGAGCCCGTGATCCCGACTACGGAAGACATCAGCGCTCCCAGCGGATAGACCCGGCGATAGCCCTTGTCCAGCACGATTCCTGGTACATCGAGTCGGCGCAGAGCCTCGTACTCCACAACGCCTACCTGTTTCTTCACGTAAATGAAGCTTGATGACGCGCTGGCTATCTTCTTCTCCAGCTGCGCCACCGATTCCTTGAGGACGGGGGCGATGCTGGCCGCGGTCAGGTGAGGGTTGTTGACTTCCTTCATGTACAGGCCCAGGGACCACGTCGCCACATCCTGCGCCAGTACGCGCCCTGTCGAATCCTGGATCATTCCCCGCTTTGCCTTGATAGGAATGGAGTCGGTCTCAAGCTGCTGGTTAGCCTTGTTTACGAGCATGGTGCGGGCCACTACTTGCAGATAGACGAACCGTGACTCAATTCCTAGCACTACAATCAGAAAAACCGTGAAAATGAGGACGAGACGTCGTCTGAACATGTCATTGAAAGACGCGACGCCTCTCTTCATCAATTCTTTATGGTCCTGACGCAGGTATTCCCGCTAATGGAGACTGTCCAGAGTGCCAATCACCGCCGTGTTGTTGGCTGCCATACCCATAGCGCCTGCGGCAGCTCGCACCCGATCGGGTGACATGAGCTTTGTGTCGCGCTCAAGCAGCGATTCCTGCTGCTGAAGCTGTGCCTGAATGGCCGTCCTGTTCAACTCCACCTGACGCTCCAAGAACAGAGTCGTACTGTACACATAGCCATACGCGCACAGCAGACCGATGATCGTCACGCCCAGGACAATATATCGACGGGCAGCAATTCTTGCCGCGACCGAAACGCGCACTGTTGCCGCAGGGCGGCGGACTGTCGTGTAGTTCCCTCGGACTGCAATACTCATGGCTGTACCCTTTCCAGCACGCGCAGCTTGGCACTGCGAGAGCGTCTGTTCGTCGCGACTTCCGAGTCCGTAGGCCGAATGACCTTCTTGTTGACCAGGCGAAATCCTGGCTCCCCCGAGACCGGATTCTCGCAGAGAGCCAGGTAGCTTCTCTTCACAATTCTATCTTCGAGCGAATGGTAACTGATGACCAAGAGTCTTCCGTTTAGATTCAAGAGCGATGCTGCGGACTTGAGACCATTCTCGAGAGCATTGAGCTCATCGTTGACATATATGCGCAGAGCTTGAAAGGACTTGGTAGCAGGATGCAAGCGGGCGTGTCTGGCAGGGAAGACAGCGGCTACTGTCTCCGCCAATTCACTCGTCGTCTCGATCGGCGCTCGTTGCCGACGGCGCACGATCGCGCGAGCGACCTGACGCGACCTCCCCTCCTCGCCGTACTTCCACAAGATGTCGGCGATGTCCTCTTCTGGAAACGAGTTCACGATATTCCTGGCAGTGACCTTGAGATCGTCGTCCAATCGCATGTCCAGTGGTTGGTCGTGGCTGAACGAAAACCCCCTGCCTGTGCCCGTGAGTTGCTCTGAAGAAAAACCCAGATCCATCAGGATTCCGTCGAATCGCGTGTCTGGATAATCCTTCAACAACCGCGTCATGTCCCGAAAGTTTCCGCGGGTGATAACCTTGCGGGCGGCAGTATCATTCAGCCGCTCGCGGGCAATGGCAAGAACCGCTGCATCGACATCCATCATGAAAAGCGACCCTTCGCTAGAAAGTTGGCGCCCAACCTCATATGCGTGTCCGCCTTCCCCTGTCGTGCAATCCAGATAGGTTCCGTCTGGTCGAATCTGCAGGTATGTCGTGACCTCGTTCAGGAGGACTGGGGTATGGACAAACTCACTCATCTGGCTTGCAAAGCTCCGATATTTTGTTCGAAAACCTTCTCCGCTTTAGACCGATAGGTATCCCAGATATGAACGTCCCAAATCTCCAGGTGCGTCAAGGCACCGGCGAATACGACCTCTTTGTCAAGTGAAGCATACTCACGCAAATGTTGAGGTATCGAAATGCGACCAATCTTGTCGAGTTCAACCGTTGCAGCTCCGCTGAAAAGAATGCGGACGAAGGCCCGATTGTCGGATGAGACAGGGATGAGGTCACCATAGAACCGCTCGATGATAGAGGTCCACACTCTGTCATCAAACAGGTAAAGGCATCGATCCATGCCCTTGGTGAGAACGTAGGGAGAGCCGGCGTCACATCGGTAGTGGGCGGGGAACATCGTTCGCCCCTTGTCGTCCACGGAGTAGCGGTACTCACCGATGAAACAGTTCTCCTTGTTCATGGCGTAAGTATACCACAATTTCCCACTTTTTACCACAATTCGTGGAAAGACGCCAAGAACACGTTCTAGACTATCGTTCCGCCTCCAAGTATGCATCGGTCGTCGTAGAAGACAACCGCTTGTCCCGGAGTGACAGCAAATAGCGAATCAGCCAGATGAATGGAGACTCTATCCTCAGAAACTCGGTCGATACTGCCTTTGACGGGCTTTGACCTGTATCGTGTCACGACATCTGCGCTGAAGTGCCGCGATTTGCCGGTGGGAAGGTGGTGCCATTTCAGATCGATAGCTTCAAACACATCTCTCATGCACGCACTCCGCAGCCCGACGACCAGCTGGTTCGTGACGTGCCGCTTCTCCACGACATAGAGCCGTGATGCAGCACTGATACCAAGGCCTGATCGCTGGCCGACCGTATAGGACGCCAACCCCTGGTGCTTCCCGATAACGGTTCCATTCGTCAGGACAACGTCTCCGGGCACACACGGCAAGCGACGGCGGGCCTCTACGCCAACTGGCCCTTCTACAAAGCACAAGTCCTGACTCTCGCGACTTGCCAGAAGATCCGGGTTGAACCATCGCGAGGCCAGCGCTACCACCTCCCTCTTGACGCGACCTGCGAGAGGGAACATGACTCTGCGACGCTGCTCTGCCGAAAGCCGGTACAGGAAGTACGACTGGTCCTTCGCCCGGTCCATGCCGCGGCAGATCTGATCCCCATCACCGCTGTGGATGATTCCCGCATAGTGACCGCTCGCGATAAGGTCGGCATGCAGCTCGTCGGCTACATCAAGCAGTCCTTGCCACTTGACGCGCTCGTTGCAGAACACACAAGGATTTGGGGTTGCCCCTCCGGCTATGGCCTGCCAGAACGGTTGTACGACCTGGCAGTCGAAGGCATCTCTTACGTCCACATTGTGCCATGCAATGCCAAGATGCTCGCACTGGGCCTTCGCCCGTCGCGTGGAACTGATGTCGCAGCAGGCACTGTGCTGAGAGAAGTGCAGAGTGACCCCGATGACATCTTCACCAAGCTCTTTCAGGAGCAGTGCAGAGACGGCAGAGTCCACCCCTCCGCTCATTCCGACCACAACGCTCATGGGCTGAATCCAGCCACTAGGCAGGCTCCTGGCGTCGTAACGGCAACAGCCGTCCTGATTGCCCCGTGCAATCCTCCGACATTCGAGCCACGTGCACTACTGCGTGGCTCCTTCCTTGGGCTTCTTCTTGACGTCAAGCCCTGACGCATCGGCGTACTCGTAGGTCTCGTATCTGAGGCAGCACATCAGTTTGCCACAGACGCCCGTTATCTTGTTGGGGTTCAAGCTCAGGTTCTGCACCCGGGCACACTTGAGGCTGACCGGCTTGATCTCCTTGAGGAAACAGTTGCAGCATAGCTCGCGCCCACACATGCCTACCGTCGCAAAGAAACGGGTTTCATCGCGAGAACCGATCTGCCACATCTGCACCTTGGCCTTCAGCGACCGGGACAGAGTGGACACGAGGGTGCGGAAGTCGACGCGGGCCTCGGCCGTGAAATAGAACACATACTGTTTTCCCGAAAATGAGAGTTCACAGTTTACGAGGTGGATAGGGAGTCTGATCGCCCGCACCTGCTCCTTGCACAGAATCACTGCTGCGTCCTGTTTTCGCTGGTTCTCCTCAAGACGCTCGACGTCGGTCGGGGCAAGCTTGCGAACGTACTTGAGGTCGCCCGCCACACGCTTTTTTCCTGATGCGTCGTGCCTTGGATAGCCAATGATGACGTGCGTCAGCTCCTTGTCACTGCCAATTGCAAGGACCCCTTCGCCAGGGAGCAGCACAACACTATCGCTGACTTCGACCATGTATGTCTGGTACGACTTGGCTGAGCGAGCGCTCAGATAGCGTACCGAGGAGCAACTCGCCGACAACATATTGGTGGGATCATTCATGAGTGGTCATTCTCCTCAGCTCCAGTAGGGCGTTTGTCAGAACAAGTTCAGGGTTCACGTTCTGTTCTATGTGCTTCAGGCGCTCCCCCAGATGGTCCAGAAAGAGCCCAACCCTGGATTCGTCCAGCACGAAGTTCACACGGGCCAGTTCAGGTTCAGTAGAGAGAGAGATGCCTGCCGGAGGAGGAACCTTTCCCCTCGCCCGCAGAACGCTGTTCATGAACAGTGCAAGCGTCTGCAAACCGACCGTCGCGTTGTCCCGGAGACTATTCAATGTGTCCATCCTGAGGAGGCGGCCGACGGTCTCCGAGAGGCTCACGTTTGCCTTGGCAAATTCCAGCAGGACTTCAAGGCAGGCTTCCCCGCCAGTTGCAGATGCCGCATCCTGAAGATCCGCGATCGCCTGATTACTCCGCTCGACCTTCATGATCTGGACCCGCGATCGAATCGTGGGCAAGACGCGCCTGCTGTTCTGAGAGAGCAGCAGGAAGACGTTGCCCGGGACCGGTTCTTCGATGGTCTTGAGAACCCGGTCTGCTGCAACATCGGTGAAGAAGTCTACTCCACGGAAAACGCTCACCTTGAGGCAGCCCGACGCGGTCTTGATCGACGCATACGAGATAAACTGGTCGACGGTATCTATCCTGAGGATGCCTGAGTCTCCAAAAATCCTGGTGTTTGCCGAACCCCCTGCGTCCACCTGTCGGCACGACGGGCACGCGTCACAGAATTCCCCCGGACCATGGTCACCCCGGCAGTTGCCCGCCTTGGCAAGAGCTGCCGCCAACGCAAGCTTGGCGTCCTCATCTCTGCCCACGAGAAGGTATGCATGTGCCAGCCTGTGAGAAACAAGAGCAGCCTCGAGGCATCGAGTAGCCGGACAGTCACCGACTGCATCCCTCATCCGTTTCGCTGACACCGCCTATGTCTCCCACATCGTTGTTTCTGGATCTCTCACGCTCGTCTCCACCAGCCTGTCCACGCCTGCTCAGCACTGCCCATGACAAGTATACACGCCACTCCCCGCCTGTGCAATGAGCGAATTCCGGGCCGGCAACGAACAAACGGGCCGGCAGAGTCCTGGCCCATTTTGCATACGTTTCAACGTGACTACTTCTCGATATCGGCTAGCTGCTTGTAGAGCTTCCGTTGCTCAGCCGTGAGTGTCTTGGGCACACCTATCTCGATACGAACGATGTAGTCCCCCCGACGCCGTTCTCCGACCGCCTGAGCTCCTTTGCCACGAATCCGTACCTCGGCACCATGCTGACTTCCAGCCGCTATCGTCACGGTCTCCGTTCCACCTTCCACGAGAGGAACCGTGATAGTTGTCCCGAGCACTGCCTTGGCAGGCGACACGCGGACTGTGTGATACAGGGAACTCCCTTGTCGTTCAAACCGGGAATCATGCTGGACGGTAATGAAGAGGTACAGGTCGCCGGTCTGGCCGCCATGCTTGCCAGCATCTCCTTGTCCTGCGATACGTACTTTCATGCCGCTGTCGACACCTGCAGGAATCGTCACCTCTATGGTCTTGTCGGCCTTCGTAACGCCAGAACCCTTGCAAGCCGGGCATGGCGACTCGATGACCTTGCCTTCGCCTCGGCATGTGGGGCAGACCCCCGCAGTGACGACGCGCCCGAAGATGGTGTCTTGAACCTGACGGACCTCGCCCCTGCCATTACAGGTGGAACACGCCTTGGGGGACGTACCTGAGGCCGCTCCGGTACCGTGGCAGGTCGCACACGTATCGTACCGCCTGACCTGGATTTCTTGCTTGACGCCGAAAACAGCCTGTTCCAACGTGAGAGTCATGCTGACGCTGAGGTCCCGTCCGTGCGGCGTCTCCTCGCTCTGCTGACGACCAAACCCCCCCATGAAACTGCCAAAGAGGTCTCCAATGTCAAAGCCCCCGAACGTCTGGCCACTACCACCGCCTTGGGGAGCCCAGGCCTGGCCCGCACCCGGGAAAGCGGTGGGGCCGGCTTTGCCATAGGCATCATACTGCTGTCGCTTTGCAGGATCACTCAGCGTATCGTACGCCTCGTTGACGTCCGACATGTGCCTGGGTGCTTGGGGATCATCCTTGTGGAGGTCGGGATGATGTTTCTTGACCAGTTCACGATAGGCCTTCTTGATATCATCCTGGGAGGCCCCCCTGGGTACTCCCATAACGTCATAGTAGTCTCGATCAGTCGCCACGTCGACCTCCACTCAGAAATTAGCGCTTGACTTGAATCGCCGTCCCTATTGCTTTGGAGTCCCCTGACCCTCGACGGTTTCTCCGTCCTGCGGCGGCTGCTGAGCCTCAGCTTGATTCTGCTGAGCAGCCGCCGGTCCCTGCTGGCCAGCCTGACGCTGCAAGTCCTCGGTAACCTTAGAGAACGCGGTGTTCACTTCGTCGATTTTTGCTTCAATGTCCGAGGTCTTGTTGTCACGTACCAGTTCCTCTAGTTCAGTGAGCTTCTTCTCTGCCTCTGCCTTGACATCGGGAGATATCTTGGCCGCGTTCTCTGTCAGCGTCTTGCGTCCACTGAACACAACCTGATCCGCGCGGTTCTTGAGCTCGACTTCTTCCTTGACTTTCTTGTCCTGATCAGCGAACTGTTCCGCCTCGCGCTTCATCCGCTCAATCTCTTCGTCCTTCAGTTTTGTCGCATTCTCAATGGTAATGTGCTGTTCCTTGCCAGTCGCCTTGTCCTTGGCAGTAACGTGCACGATACCATTTGCGTCGATATCATAGCTGACCTCAATCTGTGGTTCGCCACGGCGGGCGGGGGCAATTCCATCGAGGATGAAGCGTCCCAGCGACATGTTGTCTTTTGCCATCGGACGTTCGCCCTGCAGAACATGGATCTCGACTTGCGTCTGACTGTCGCTCGCTGTCGTAAACGTCTGGGTCTTGGAGATAGGCACGGCAGTATTGCGCTTGATCATCTCGGTGAAAACGCCACCGAGCGTCTCGATGCCGAGCGTGAGGGGGGTCACATCAACAAGGACCATCCCGGTCTTGACTTCGCCGCCCAAGATTCCACCCTGGATCGCAGCACCCATGGCAACGCACTCCATGGGGTCGACGCCGCGCTCGGGAGTCTTGCCAAAGTAGCTCTCGACGAACTTCTGAACAATTGGCATCCTGGTCGGACCACCGACAAGGATGATCTTGTCGATCTGCTGCGGGGTGAGACCGGCGTCAGCGAGAGCACGGTTAACCGGCTCGCGGCACCTGTCGATGATGGGCTGGACCAGAGACTCGAGCTTGGCACGCGTAATGGGCATGACCAAGTGCTTCGGACCGCTCGCGTCTGCCGTGATGAAGGGCAAGTTGATCGTCGTCTCGAAGGTCGTCGAGAGTTCGACCTTGGCCCTTTCCACGCCTTCACGAAGGCGCTGCATGGCCATCTTGTCGACACGCAAATCGATACCATTCTGACTGTGAAAGTCTTCGGCAACGTAGTTCAGAAGAGCATTATCCATGTCAGTTCCGCCGAGCTGCGTGTCGCCCGACGTCGAAGCTACCGTAAAGACGTTTCCTCCGAAGTCCATAATAGTCACGTCCAGCGTGCCGCCACCAAAGTCGAAGACCAGGATCTTGTGCTCGCCCTCCGTCTTGTCAAGTCCATAGGCAAATGCGGCGGCCGTCGGCTCATTGATCAGACGGACAACCTCGAGCCCCGCGATTTCGCCTGCATCTTTGGTCGCTTGTCGCTGAGCGTCATTGAAGTATGCGGGTACGGTAATGACGGCCTTGGATACTTTCTGCCCAAGGAAAGCTTCTGCATCATTCTTGATCTTGCGAAGGATGAACCCGCTGATCTGCTGCGGCGTGTAGGTCTTGCCGAACATGCTGACCGTGTAGTCGGTTCCCATCTTTCGCTTGATGGCCTGAACCGTCGTCTCGGGGTTCAGAGCTGCCTGACGGCGCGCCGGCTCTCCAACGAGCACTTGCCCGTCTTTGGTAAACGCAACGTAGGACGGGACAGCCTTGCCTCCAATGCTGACACCTTCCGCCGCCGGCACGATCGTCGGTTTGCCGCCGACCATAACAGCTGCTGCAGAATTCGAAGTTCCAAGATCTATACCGATAATCTTCTCTTCCATATTCAACAAACCTCCTTAGTTAGAATCGTGTTTCCAAAGAATCATCTGGTCAGTCTTCACCAGTATCATCACTTTCAACGCTTGCCTGTGGTGCTGAAGCAACATCCACCATCGCCGGCCGCAACAGCATTTCCCCTAGCTTGTAGCCATCACGCAGAACTCGCACAACGGTATTGACTGGAGCATCAGGGTCGGCAACGACGTGAGCAATCTCAGAGGTAGCAGAATCATACGGATTGCCCTCCAACCCCTCCAACCTGTGGACTCCATTCCTCGCGAGGAACTGGTTCAGCTGCCCGAGAACAGCCTGAGAACCTACGAGGAGGCTCGAATCGTCCTGAGTCCCTTCACCATGCTTCACGAGCTGGTCGAAACTATCGACGACTGCAAGGAGATCAAGAAACAGCCCCAACTTGGTTCTGGCTTCGAAGGAACTCTTGTCACGCTGAAGCGTCGCCTGTTCGCGGATGCGCAGCATCTGCTCCTCATGAACGGCGCTGTTGAGACGCTCCACTTCGTGCTGCAACTCCCGTATTCTGGACCCAAGCGTTCTCAATGCCTCCCCTCCGTCTCCATCCTCATGGTCGGGAGCTGAATCCAAGGGCACCTCGAGGACCGACGGAACACGTTCCGAGTCATCCTTTCCTGTGCCTCGCTCCTCACCAGCCACATACCACCTGCTTCGGTTCATCATATGTAGGCTCTCCGGTCAATTCTCACCATATAGGCTGCATTCAGCCTTAAACTCTCTGGATGTTAGCACTCTCAGTACAAGACTGCTAATCGTCCAATAATTGTAGTGCAAAGCATATTGGTGTCAAGCGCTCGGTCACCGCAAACCGTTGATTTCTGGCGCAGTAACGTGATAATGTGGAGGATTCGAATACTCGGAGGCAATCAATGTATACCAATCAGATTACAAGGAAGGAGCTTGCAAGCTTCATGGATCACACTCTCCTCAGGCCCGAGGCAACGTGCGCCGACATCGAGCGACTGTGTGCCGAAGCAGTACAGCTCGGAACGTTTGCAGTATGTGTCAACTCGTCAATGGTTGAAACCGCCTCTTCCGCCTTGAATGGGTCTGACGTGCGCGTGGCGTCTGTCGTGGGTTTTCCGCTTGGCGCAACTCTGTCGGCTGCCAAGGCCCGGGAGACTGAGTTGGCCATCCGGCACGGAGCGTCGGAGATCGACACGGTCATCCAGATCGGGTGGCTCAGAGAGAAAAACTACCGCGGAGTTGCACAAGACATCGCAGCGGTTGTCGAATCGGCCGGAGACGCTCTCGTCAAGGTTATTATCGAGGCATGCCTGCTTACCGACGAGGAGAAACGGGTGGGATGTGCCATCGCCATCTCGGCCGGAGCAGGGTTTGTCAAGACGAGCACCGGCTTCAGCAAGGCAGGCGCTACAGAAGACGATGTCAGGCTGATGCGCGAGGTCGTGGGACCTCTCTTCGGCGTAAAAGCCGCGGGAGGTATCCGCGATCTTCACACTGCCATCGCTATGCTTAACGCGGGCGCGACCCGCCTCGGCGTTTCTGCGTCTGACGCCATTCTTGCAGAGGCACAGCAGTAGCACTCAATGGTCTATCACTGGACGCTCGCCTCCATTCTCAATGCTTCAAGGGTAGGAGAGAAGGACAAACGCCTGGTGCTCTTCTCCAGAGAACTGGGCAAAGTGACTGCTGTTGCACGAGGGACTGCGATCCCGGGCGCAAAGTGGTCAACTTCGTTCGAGCCGTTCTCACTTCTCTACCTCCGTCTGTACGATCGCTCTCGTTTCCTGACTGTCGTCAGCTCGGAGGAACGAGTGGTCTACACCGGTGTCTTATCGTCGTTGTCGAGGTCGCTGAAAGGCATGGCAATGAACCAGCTGGCAGAATGCGTTCTTGAGCCATCCTCGGAGGAACCGGGCTTGTTTGCCGCGTACGTCACGGCTCTGTCGAGGCTCAACATTGCGGCGAATGCAGCCGAGGAGGACGCGGCCTTTCTACAGTTCACCCTTGATGTCCTCACTGAACTCGGTTTCGGGGTAAGTTCTCTGCATTGTGAACGATGCGGAGCCGCGCTGGACGAGAATGTGCATTTCTCCATGAGAGACAATGCCTTCCATTGTTCCCCCTGCGCGACAACCGAAACAGATGTCGTCCTCTCTCCCGAGCTCGTCAGCTTTCTTCGGACCGGAGAGGGCAGCATCGACGGCCGCCGTACGCTCATGGGCATTGCACTGACGCTGCGACTGCTGAGGTCTGCTGCCAGCAGACTGGCCATCACACAAGCCTTCGAGCGATTCGCGCAGAACGCTGCTACACTGTTTCACATCGACGCAAGAGAAGAACCCAAGGAGTCATGCCATGAACTTTGAAGAAATGGTTTCCAAACTAGAGCGCTTCTGGGAAGACGAAGGCTGCACGCGTCTGTTCCCGTACGATCAGGAAGTAGGGGCGGGGACACTGAGCCCGTACACATTCCTGCGAGTCCTGGGGCGCAAACCCTGGAAAGCTGTCTACGTACAACCATCACGACGTCCGGCAGACGGTCGGTACGGCGAGAACCCCAACCGTCTCTACATGCATCACCAGTTGCAGGTCATCGTCAAGCCTTCCACCACCGACATCCAGGACACATACCTGCGAAGCCTTTACCTGCTTGGTCTCAAGCCGGCCGAGCACGACATCCGGTTCGTCGAGGACAACTGGGAGACGCCAGTTCTCGGGGCCGCGGGCGTCGGCTGGGAAGTCTGGCTCGACGGCATGGAGGTAACGCAGTTCACGTACTTCCAGCAGGCAGGCGGCCAGGAAGTGCCCGTCGTTGCCGTCGAGATAACGTATGGTCTCGAACGGCTCGCTATGTTCGTTCAGGAGAAAGCGAACGTCTACGAACTGGAATGGCATGAAGGCGTCACCTATGGAGATCTGCGACAACAGGTCGAGCGGGAGAACAGTATCTACTCCTTTGAGCAAGCCGACATCGAGGCGCTTGTCACGATGTTCGACCTCTGCGAAAAGGAGTCCCAGCGCATGATCGACAAGAGACTCATTACTCCTGCCTACGAGTATCTCCTCAAATGCTCACATACGTTCAACATCCTCGACGCACGTGGCACCGTCGGGGTTTCTCAGCGTATGGCCTACCTTGCCCGCGTACGCCGTCTCGCGTATGGTTGCGCGAACCTCTACCTGGAGAACGAAAACCATGAGTGACCTGCTGATCGAGATCTTGACTGAGGAACTTCCGGCACGTTTCGTGGACAGCGCTCAGGCGCAACTGGTCGAACATGTCACAACACACCTCGACGAGTCCTTCATTGGACATGGAGATGTCCGTGGTTTTTCCACCCCACGGCGCCTTGTCGTCCTGGTTCAGAACGTCAAGGAGCAGACGGACGCCCGAACCATGGAAGTAAAGGGACCGGCGAAGGCGTCGAGCTATGACGCTCAGGGAAATCCCACGCCGGCTCTGGTCGGCTTCTGCAGGGGACAGGGCGTGGATCCCGCCGACACCTACACCGTGGACGTCGCCGGCAAGTCCTACGTCTACGCCCGGAAGACGGTTGCTGGGCAGAAATCCTCAGAGCTCGTCGAGGCCTTTCTCCTTCGCCTGCCTCACGAAGTCACGTTTCCCAAGATGATGCACTGGGAGGAGTCCGGGTTCCAGTTTGCGCGCCCTATTCGCGGATTGCTTGCGCTGCTTGGCGCCGAAGTCCTTCACTGGGAAGTAGCCGGAGTGCAGAGTTCGAACACGACGTTCGGCCTCCGCGTCGGCAAGCCGAAACCAGTAACAGTGACGTCGCCGGAAGACTATATGCGACGGCTGCGCGAAGCATTCGTCATCGTGGACCCCGCCGAACGCCGCCGCCTGATCGAAAAACAGGCAGACAAGCTGTTGAAGCCTCTGGGCCTCAAGCTCGGAGACAATATGGGCGATCTGCTGGACGAGGTCGTGAACCTCGTCGAATACCCGTCCGTTTTCCTGGGAGACCTCCCAAGCATAGCTACCGAACTCCCCGAAAGTGTTGTCCGTTCTGTGCTTCAGCAACAGATGCATTCTTTCCTGGTGTACGGTCAGAATGGGAATGTCATTCCACACTTCCTGAGTGTGCGCAACGGCCTGACCGATTTCATCGACATCGTGCGACGAGGCAATGAAAGCGTCGCCAATGCCCGTCTTCTGGATGCAGCCTTCTTCATCCAGGAAGACATGCGTGAGCCTCTGGAAGCACATCTGGGCCGGCTGGATACCTTGATTTTCATGGACAACCTCGGCACCATGGCCGCCAAGACTCTTCGGCTCGAGCGACTGGCGGCCTGCGCGACCGTGTACGCTTCGGTGACGCCGGAAGAGAGAGCAACGCTCATCGCTGCAGCCCACCTCTCCAAAGCCGATCTCGCTACCAGCATGGTGAAGGAGTATACGTCGCTCCAGGGGGAAATCGGCAGCGTCTATCTTTCGCGTGCCGGCGGTTCACCAGATATTGTGTCCGCCATTCGTGAACAGTACGTGCCTCGCTCTCCTTCCGAGGACATTGCATCAACCAGAGCCGGCCGACTGCTCGGCGTCATCGACAAGGTCGACACACTTACAGGCATCCTTGGCACGGGCTTCAACCCTTCCGGGTCAGAAGACCCCTACGGCCTCCGGCGTGCCGGCAACGGCATCGTCCGCACAATCGTCGAGTCCGGTGAGACTGTGGACTTGGAGACTCTGGCAAACAACGCAGTGGAGGGGTATCAGGCAACTGGATCCCTGCCGCATCCTGAAGACCTGGGGCAGAAAGTCTTGGACTATCTGAAAGGGCGCATTGCTCAGTATTTCAAGGAGAAACAGCTGACCAGGGAATACGCCCCACTCGAATATCTCCCGCTCGTCGAACTGGGTTCCATTCCCGAACGCATGCAGGCACTGCATGAAGCGGCCGGCGACACCGTACTCGTGACCCTTGCGGACAGCCATCGCAGGATACAGAACATCACCAAGGGGCTTCCTGCTGCGACGAGCCTGCCTGCAGACTTGCTTCTGACGGATCCCGAGGAGCTTGTGCTCAGACAGTCAGCCGAGTCTGCCGCACCGCGAATTCTTGAGTTCCTAGCAGTGCGGAAGTATGCAGAGGCCATCCGGACGTGCGAGGAACTCGCCATTCCTGTCACGACTTTCTTCGACCGCATCCTCGTCATGGCCACCGACGAACGCGTGCGAAGCGCACGCTTATTGCTTTTGTGCTACCTGAAGTATATACTTGGACTTGTTTGCGACTATTCCAAGCTAACCTAGGCCTGATAGGAGGAACCATGGACCAGCGGAAGTTTGTCTACGATTTCGAAGAAGGCGGCAAAGAGATGAAGACCATCCTCGGAGGAAAGGGAGCAGGCCTCGCAGAGATGACGAAGATCGGGCTTCCCGTACCTCCCGGTTTCACGATCTCGACGGAGATGTGCCCCGAGTACCTCAAGGTCGGCGAGATCCCTGAGACTCTGAAGAATGAGATCAGAGAACACCTTGCCAGACTCGAAGGCAAGCTTGGCAAGAAGTTCGGCTCAGAGCAGAACCCGCTGCTCGTGTCCGTTCGCTCCGGTGCGGCGGTCTCGATGCCCGGCATGATGGACACCATCCTCAACCTCGGACTCAACATCGAGACCGTGGAAGGTCTTGCGATGCTGACTGAGAATCCGCGTTTTGCGTGGGACTCCTACCGTAGATTCACTCAGATGTATGGCAACGTCGTGCTTGGTATCGAGCACAACGGCTTCGAGGCCATACTGGCAGAACAGAAGCAGCTTCAGGGTATCACGCTGGATACCGACCTCTCCGTCGACGGCCTGAAGGCCCTCGTCCAGAAGTACTTTGCCCTTGTTCAGGAAAAGACCGGCAAGCCCTTCCCGCAGGATCCAATGGACCAGTTGCTCGGGGCAGTGGGCGCCGTTTTCCGCTCATGGAATACCGAGCGAGCCATCACCTACCGCAAAATCGAGAAGATTTCGGGTCTCATCGGCACAGCCGTGACAATCCAGTCCATGGTCTTCGGCAACATGGGCAACGACTCGGCAACGGGCGTGTGTTTCACCCGTGACAATTCCACCGGAGCCAAGCGCTTTTCGGGCGAATATCTTGTCAACGCTCAGGGTGAAGACGTCGTTGCCGGCATTCGCACGCCCAAGAATATCGACCAGATGGAAACAGAGATACCCGAAACATACAAGCGTCTCGTCGAGGTATCACTGCTGCTGGAGAAACACTATCGTGACATGCAGGATATGGAGTTCACCGTAGAACGAGGCACACTGTTCATGCTGCAGACCCGCAATGCCAAACGGAGCCCGGTCGCAGCCGTCAAGGTCGCAGTCGACATGGTCGTCGAGGGTCTCCTCACAAAGGAAGAAGCCGTGATGCGGGTGACTCCCACCCAGCTCGACACCCTGTTGCATCCACAGGTAGACCCACAGGCCAAGGTTCAGGTCATTGCCAGGGCAATTCCTGCTTCACCAGGTGCCGGGTATGGAAAGGTCATTTTCGAGTCAAAGAAGGCCGCCGAGCTTGGAGAAGCAGGAGAGAAGGTTATTCTTGTTCGTCAGGACACGTCTCCCGAGGACATCGACGGTATCTCCAAGGCTCAGGCGACATTGACGACGCGTGGTGGTGCCTCGGCGCATGCAGCACTTGTGGCGCGTGGTCTCGGCAAGCCGTGTGTGGTTGGCGCCGATCAGATAAAGCTCAACAGCGCCGAGAAAACCTTCGTGGCTAATGGCGTGACCGTCCACGAAGGCGACGTCATCACGGTGAACGGCACCACTGGCGAAGTCATCCTTGGTCAGGCCCCCATGGTGGATGCCGAGCAGACAGCCGAACTTGCGACCCTCCTTGGCTATGCAGACGGCATCCGCCGTCTCGGCGTGCGTGCCAATGCAGACACGCCCGCAAATGCCCACAAGGCACGCGCTTTTGGTGCAGAGGGCATTGGCTTGTGTCGCACGGAGCGTATGTTCAACGATCCTGAGCGTCTGCCCCTCATGCAAGAGATGGTCATCGCGGGTTCGCTCGAAGAGCGCACCCCCGCCCTCGAGAAACTGCTTCCGATGCAGCGCGACGACTTCGAGAAGATCCTTGAGGCCATGGACGGTTTCCCTGTCATCATCCGCCTGCTGGACCCGCCTCTCCACGAGTTCCTTCCCCAGATAGACCGACTCACGGAGGAAATGGCCGAGGCAGAGACGGCTCACGACGAAGCTCGCATCGCCTATCTGAAGAAGGTCATGAAGCGGTACAACGAGCTGAAGGAGTTCAACCCGATGATTGGGTTCCGCGGCTGCCGTGTTGGAATCGTGTATCCCGACATCTACCAGCTGCAGGTCCGTGCAATCGCCGAGGCCACCGCCACACTGGTCAAGCGAGGATTGCACCCGATGCCCGAGATCATGCTTCCCCTGGTGGGTCACGTCAACGAGATCAAGGTACTCAAGCCGCTGGTTCAGGAAGAGCTCGACAAGGTGTTCGAGCGCGAGGGCATCACGGTTGCCGTGAAGATCGGCACCATGGTTGAAGTGCCACGCGCATGCCTGACCGCAGACGAGATCGCCGAGTACGCCGAGTTCTTCAGCTTCGGCACCAACGACCTCACCCAGACGACGTATGCCTATAGCCGTGACGATGCCGCAGGCACGTTCCTGCCAACCTACCTCGAGTCGAAGGTCCTGGACGTCGACCCATTCCAGACCATCGACCGGAAAGGCGTGGGCAAGCTCATCCGCATCGCGGTGGTCCTTGGCCGCCAGACGAACCCCCGCATTGAAATCGGTATCTGCGGGGAACAGGGAGGTGAGCCTGATTCGATCGACTTCTGCCACACCTCCGGGCTCGACTACGTTTCCTGCTCGGCACCGCGAGTACCCGTTGCGCGCCTTGCAGCTGCACAGGCCGTCATCAAGAACAGGCCGGCCACCAGCTAGCACAGAATCCTCATACATGCTACCTATCACGAACTACAGGGATAGGGAAGGAAGGCTGCTCTCTCAGGGAGCAGCCTTTGGCATTGCCAGCAAGGGACGAGTCTTGCCCGAGGGCGACGACGGCATCCGATCCCCGTTCCAGAAAGACCGCGACCGCATCATTCACTCGAGGGCGTTCCGCAGGCTCCAGTACAAGACACAGGTGTTCATGGCGCCAAAGGATGATGAGATACGCACGCGGCTCACGCATACCCTCGAGGTCGCGCAGCTGTCGCGTTCAGTGTCTGATGCTCTCGGTCTCAACGAGGACCTCGTCGAAGCGATTGCACTGGGACACGACCTTGGTCATGCACCATTCGGACACACCGGAGAAGAAGTCCTGGACATGAAGCTGAAGAGTATTGACCCCGGATTGGGATTCGAGCACGCATTGCAGAGCCTCCGGGTGGTCGACACGCTGGAGCGTCGTGAGCGTGGGCACGGTGACGTGCTCTTTGGGCTCAATCTCACCTATGAGACCCGCAATGGCATTGCCTCTCACAGCAAGGGGCTTGAAGAAATGAGCAAGCTCGAGGACATGCAGAGTCCACAGACTCTGGAGGGACAGATCGTGCGACTCTGTGACAGAGTCGCCTATGTCAACCATGACCTTGATGACGCCATACACGCTGGGATCATCGATGTGACGGACGTACCGGCAATGACGGAGGAGGCACTGGGCAGCTTCTATTCGCAACGCCTCGATACGATGGTGCTGGACATCATCCGGTCCAGTTCCACCGCAGGCGAGATCGTCATGAGCCGACCCATACAGGAGGCCATGGATGGCCTCATGCTTTTCCTGAAAGACAGGGTGTATATGCATTCGGAACCAAAACGCGAAGAAGGGAAAGCACGTGACCTGCTGTCCCGCATTTTCGACTTCTGCATGCAGGACGTCAGGCACATGGAACCCTATTTGCGAGAACACCCCACGACCTGCGAGTCAGATGATCCGGTTTTCATGCTCCGTGGAGACCTTCAGGGCACAGCACGGATCGTGACGGACTATGTCGCCTCGATGACGGACCGAATGGCGCTCAAGGTGGCAACGGACCTGGTGATGCCACACATCTACGTCTAGCAAGCCTGAAAGAGCTGATTGTGCTCCATCTGTGAGGAGGCCGGGAACGATTCCGGCCTCCTCTCTCGTATACCTAGGTGGTAGCCACCCACACATGGAATACAAAGAGTACATCGCAGAGATAAGCACCAAGATCGGCATCCTTGATGTCATAGGCCACTACGTCAAACTGCGCAAACAGGGTCGCAACTATGTGGCCCTCTGCCCT
Organism: Coprothermobacter sp.; assembly: GCA_013824685.1. NCBI lineage: Bacteria > Pseudomonadati > Coprothermobacterota > Coprothermobacteria > Coprothermobacterales > Coprothermobacteraceae > Coprothermobacter > Coprothermobacter sp. Next base: position 159,601 of record PNOG01000020.1, read on the forward strand.
TTTCACCATGAGAAGACGCCGTCATTCACGGTCAGTCCCGACAAGAACATGTTCTACTGCTTTGGCTGCAAGGCATCCGGAGACATGCTGACGTTTGTGCGCAAGGTGCACAACGTGTCACTTCCAGAAGCAATCGAGATCGTGTCCAAAGAGTTCCATGTCGAGCTGCCGCCATGGCATATGTCCACAGCAGCGTCGCGGGAGCGTCAGGAACTCCTGCAAACGCTGAAGCTCGTCGCGACCGCGTTCGCTGCTGCGTTACAGAGCCCTCAGGCAGGAGAGTGCCAGGAGTATGTCAGAAGTCGCGGCCTTAGTTCTGAGACGGTGAAGCATTTCTCTCTGGGCTACTGTCCCCGCAACACAGACAGCCTCGTCAAGTGGTGTTCAGAACACGGGATTGACGAGGATAGCCTCGCACGTACCGGCATCGTACAACGGCATGAAGGACATTCGTTCTCGCCATTTGCCCACCGACTGATGTTCCCAATCTGGGACAGCATTGGCAATATCATCGCATTTGGCGGACGGGCCATCGACGGGTCGATGCCCAAGTACACAAACAGCCCCGAGACTCCGCTGTTCGCCAAGAGAAAGACGCTTTACGCGCTCCCTCTGGCTGAGCCGTCCATACGTGAAACCGGGACGGCTGTCGTCGTAGAGGGATACATGGACGCTATCGCTCTCCACGCCGCAGGCTTCACCAATACCGTTGCCTCGCTTGGCACGGCATTCACCGAGGAACAGGGCACCCTTCTGAAACGGAGCGCCTCTCGCGTTCTGCTCAATTTCGACAGTGACGAAGCCGGCCAGCGTGCCGCTCGACTTGCACTCTCCATCGCTGACCGAACCGGGCTGGACGTAGCCGTGGTCAGGGTCGAGGGGGCAAAGGACCCAGATGAGCTGCTGCGCGAACCTGGGGGAAAGGGTCAGTACCAGGTCGCCCTTGACCAGGCGATATCCGTGGGCGATTTTCTGCTCGATGCTGCCGTCGTGGGAAAGAACATGAGCTCGCCAAGCGGTCGAAGGGCATTTGTGCAGGAAATGATGGAGTCCGTGGACGGCATGCAGGACTCACTGCTCAGAACTCAGCTTCTTACCCAGATTGCGCGTCGGGTCGATGTTCGTGAGGAAGAGGTTCTTGCAATCTACCACAAGGGCCGGGGGGGCGTCGAACAGCCTGCGGTCACTGATCCGTGGAGACTACCGCGCACAAGCCTGGGACACTCGAGAATTCCCACAGGAGGGTCTCTCCAAAGCACGCGCTCCGTGCTTGAGCAGGAAGTTGTCCATGGCCTGATCCACAATCTCGACAGGCTTTCCGAGCTCTCGCCACTCCTCGACGGACTGTCGTTGCAGGATGAAGCTTGCCAGGAGATTCTCAGCGTACTGCGCCGCGAAACCACTGGTGAAAAGGCTCTGGTGCCCTCGCTGGTTGCACAGCTCGGGCCAGAGGCTGCGGCTCTGGTTGGTCGATGGAGTCTCGAAGAACACACATTGAGTTATCAGGGAGTGAAAGATGCAGCCAGCAGGCTGCGATCGAGGTCGTCTGCCGTGACACCGGGAGACGGCTCGGTAGCCCATGAAAGGGGTGGATGATGGCAGAGAAGAATACCACACGCAAGACCGAGGTACAGGAAGAGGCTCATCCGGCCAAGGCCTTGCGAATCCCACACAAGAAACTGACAGAGACAGTAGCCCTGCCCGAGGCAGCCCCCAAAACCAAGCGCGTCAAGCCGTCCCAGAAGAGCCCGGTGACGGCTGCCGTGGACGAGACTTCTGAGACCGCTCCTCACGTCAGGCGTGTTCCCAAAGCCAGGGCCCCGAAGAAGGAGAACAAGCCGATCGATGATGAAGGGCATGAAGCCAACGTGGATCTAGAAGAAGAACAGGAAAGCTCACACGAAGAAGGTCCTGCTACAGAACCGCTGCTCCCCAAGAAGCGTGAGCTGGTCAAGCTGCTGGACAGTGCCCGTAGGGAGGGCGCCCTGGACTACGAGGCCGTCATGAATGCGCTGGAGAAACACGACCTCTCCGTCGAAGAGCTCGACGTCTTCTATGAGCGGATGGACTTCGAGGGAATCGTGTTCGGTACTCCCCGTTTCGTCAAGTCCACAGCCAAGAAGACCATTGCAGCACCTTCTATCCCCTCGATCATCCGTGTTACGACTCAGGAGGAGCAGAACCCGATCCAATCCTATCTGAGCGATATCGGCCGCGTGCCGCTGCTGACACCGGATCAGGAGAAGTCACTGGGCAAGAGCGTCATGGCTGGCGACATGGAGGCAAGGCGCCAGCTCATCGAGGCCAACCTCCGTCTGGTGGTCAGTATCGCAAAGAAGTACACGGGGCGGGGCCTATCCTTCCTTGACCTGGTCGAAGAGGGCAATCTCGGCCTGATCAGAGCCGTCGAGAAGTTCGACTACAAGCGTGGATTCCGGTTCTCCACGTACGCCACGTGGTGGATTCGGCAGTCGATGACGCGTGCGCTGGCTGACCAGTCACGCCTGATCCGGGTTCCGGTACACATGGTCGAGAACCTCAACAAGATCGATAAGCTCAAGAAGGGCTTCCTTCAGGAACACGGGCGAGAGCCGACCAAAGAAGAGCTCGCCACCGCCATGGGCATCCCCGTCAAGAAGATCATACGGTATCTGCGTCTCGGACAACAGCCACTGTCTCTCGAAAACACCGTCGGAGATGAGGAAGAGAGTCGTCTGGAGAACTTCATCGAGGACGAGAAGAGTCCCTCTCCTGAGAAGGAAACCTTCAACAAGTACTACAAAGAACAGCTGGAACGCATACTCGAGACGCTCCCGGAACGGGAGAAGAAGATCCTCATCTACAGAGAGGGCCTTCAGGGTGAATACGAGCACACACTGGAAGAAGTCGGCACGATGTTCCAGGTCACACGCGAACGTATCCGCCAGATTGAAGCAAAAGCCAAGCGCAAGCTGAAGGAAATGATTGCCAAGGAGAATGGGATGAGCGAGGAGGACATGCACAACGATGGCAATGTCATCCGGCATCGCACGTCGTCGAATCGAAGACGGTCGCCTTCTCAGACCTGATTGACAGTCGACATCTTGACATACGAGCTGTCAACACTACAATGACTATTGTGTTCCCCGATAGCTCAACGGTGGTAGCACTGGACTGTTAATCCGGGGGTTGTAGGTTCGAGTCCTACTCGGGGAGCCATATATGGTATTCTGAGACCCGGGACACCCGGGTCTTTTCCATTTCCATGAGCCTGTGTCTCAATTGTCTGTCCCTGCCCACGAATTCCCGGCACCTTGAAATTCTGCGCTCCGGCTTCATAATGCTGAAAGTATCCGCAGATATTGTTCGGCGATACGCTCGTCGCACACAAGCACTGGCTGTGTTTCGATTGGATAGGAGGTGATACGCCTTGTACTCCGAGTACGAGATGGCCATGTCGGGCGCCGTTGACGTCCTCCATCGGGAGGATCAGAGGGGCATTATGCCTCCTCTCGACGGAGACCTGTACTCCACAGCCGTGAGGGTCTCTCTGAAAGACACGGACCTTCTGGAGCGAAGACGCGTCCCCCAGCACCCCATGCATGCCGACATCCTGCAGCGCCTCTCAGGGAGAGGCCTTATGCCCAGTTGAAGCGCCTTCTCGTTTCCGCGAGGCTTGAAGCCGCCAGCGTCAGAGACGCTGCTCACGGAACCAGGAGCATGAGGCCTGTCGCAGCGATAGGGCCGGGCCATCGAGGGCAACATGACAAAGCACACCTGCCGCTGGAATGTGCGGCCTTGGTTCTTCAGAAGGCTCGCGAAGACCGGGATGGGTCAGCTCGTGAACTGGAAGGCGGCAGACACATCGACCCCTCAAGCGTCCTGAACTGGGGAAGGCACATGACAGGCCAATTCGATGATCTGTATCTCCAGGCCACTACCTCGAAGCTTCTGCGCCAGGCGGTCAGGCCGCGTGCCCTCTTCCTCGAAAAGGCGCTGCCACCCCTTGTTGGGGATTGGTGGAGGCAAATGGCCCCCAAGAGCCTATCGTCCCGCGACGGCGCCGTATGGAACAACGTGACATCAGCTCTCTTGCTGCATTGGAGGGGTTTCCCCAGAGAGGAGGCCCGGACATCATGAGATCTTTCGACAAGATGCGCCAACCGTCCACGCTAAGAAAGCTCCTTCCCTATGTAGCCGTGGTATTTCTCCTTTCCATAACCATCCTGGTCTGGTGGAATTGGCGCAGAATCAACACGAGGAACGAACGACTCAGATACCAGAGCCTTGCCGATAGAATTGTCACGGTCACCGCCGAACATCTTCATGACGCCGAGATGATCCTCCGTGGATCTGCCGGGCTCTTTGCCGGTAGCGAAGATGTGACTAGGAATGCGTGGCATGCGTGGGTCGAATACCGGCAACTCCCCAAGTACTTCCCCGGCGTCGTGGGGCTCGGGTTTGCCAAGGTCATCGAGCCATCGGAACTGGAGCAGCACATCCAGGGGGTCAGGGCGGAGGGATTCCCCAACTACACGGTCTGGCCCGAAGGCGAGCGCGACGTGTACACGGCCATCGTCTTCCTGGAGCCGCTTGACGCTCGCAACCGGCGCGCCATTGGATACGACATGTTCTCCGAGCCTGTGCGGCGGGCCGCCATGGAGCGGGCGCGGGATACCGGCAATACCTGCATTTCGGGCAGGATCAAGCTGGTCCAGGATACCGGAGCCGAAGCGCAGGCGGCATTCCTGATGTATGTCCCCATCTATGCGCACGGCATGTCACTCAACAGCGTCGAGGAGCGGAGGGCGGCGCTCGAAGGGTATGTGTACTTCCCAATCCTGTTCAACGAATTCATGTCGCAGGTCCTTCCGCGACTTGCTCTACCCGACGAAATCACGTTTCAACTATTCGACAGCACCACGCTCACTTCGGAAGACCTACTGTACTCCTGTGCTAACCACCCCTGGGGCGTAGGTATGGACGACAAGCCCACGTTTTCCAGCATTGAAGTCCTTGATGTGTACGGTCGCGAATGGACACTCGAACTTCAGTCCACGCCATCTTTTGATGCCACCATTGATCTATGGACGCCGAGAGGCATCTTCGCCGCCGGGTTTGTCGTAAGCCTGCTTGCCTTCTACATCACCCGTCTACAGGTAGACGCCTATAAGCACGCGGTCACACTGGTGCACGACATGACCGCGGTGCTACGCGCGAGCGAGGCGCGTTTGCGCACCATCATCGAGGCAGAACCGGAGTGCGTGAAGATCGTGGACGCGGAAGGACGGGTCATGCAGATGAATGCTGCGGGGCTCGCCATGATCGAGGCGGACAGCCTGGGTCAGGTTGTGGGGGGCAAACTCGCCGAGTTTGTGGTTCCCGCGCAGCGTGAAGCCTATCGCGCCTTCGCAGCCGGTGTGCTGGACGGAAAGAGCGCGGTCTTCGAGTTTGAGATTGTCGGGTTGAAGGGCACACACCGCTGGCTGGACAGCCACGCCGTGCAGCTTCCCGAGCTGCAGGACGGCCGCCCGCAAATGCTGGCGATAACCCGCGATGTCACCGAGCGCAAGCGTGCGGAGGAGGCGCTGCATGATTCTCGCGAGAATTTATATCGCCTGCTCAATTCGATGGCTGAAGGTGCATATGGGGTGGACCTCAATGGCAACTGCACCTTCGTAAACCAAGCATTTTTACAAATACTCGGTTACCAGAACGACCATGAAGTGCTTGGCAAACACATACACGAACTCATTCATCATTCCCATGCCGATGGCAGTCCATATCCATCAAGTGAATGCAGAATGTATTGTGCTTATCAGACCAATCAACCAATCAATGTTTCTGATGAGGTGTTTTGGCGTAAGGATGGTGTTGCGATCCCAGTTGAATACTGGTCGCATCCAATAGTAAAGGACGGTGTAACAATAGGTTCAATAGCTACATTTATCGGCATCACCGAGCGCAAGCGGGCGGAAGAGGCTCTGCGGGCAAGCGAGGTGCGCTACCGCACCTTCATCGACGCCACCTCCGACCTGGTGTTTCTGAAGGATGAGTCCCTCCGCTACCTCATGAGCAACCGGGCGAACGACTCCTACCTAGGCAAATCCGGAGAGAACGTCATTGGCCGCACGGACTTCGACCTCATGCCCTACGAGGCCGCCGAACACTGCCGGGCAAGCGATCAAGAGGCCTTGGAGAAGGGGAAAAGCGTGACCGCCGAGGAGACTGTGGGCGCGAGACTCTACCAGACCATCAAGTTCCCGGTGCCCCTCCTGAGTGGGCGCGTGGGGCTGGGCTGCTACATCCGCGACATCACCGAGCGCAAGCAGGCAGAGCAAGAGCATGTCGCCCGCGAAGCGGCCGAACAAGCCAACCAGGCCAAGAGCGCATTTGTGGCCAACATGAGTCACGAAATCCGCACGCCCCTGAACGCCATCCTGGGGTTTGCCCAGCTCCTGGAGCGCGACCCTTCGCTTGCGCCCCGGCACACAGAGTACGCCCGGACCATCACCCGCAGCGGCGAGCACCTGCTGCAGCTGATCAACGACATCCTGGACATGTCCAAGGTCGAGGCCGGGCAGACCACCCTCAACGAGAGCGCTTTCTGCCTGCACGACCTCCTGGACGACCTGGAGAACATGTTCCGCTCCCGCGCGACCGCCAAGGGATTGCAGCTTCTTGTGGAGAAGAGCGAAAGCGTTCCGCGTTACGTGATTGCCGACGAGGGCAAGCTGCTGCAGGTCCTCATCAACCTGCTGGGAAACGCAGTCAAGTTCACGCAAGCGGGTGGAATCGCCCTGCGGGCGGGCGCCGAGGTGGTCGAGGAACAGTGGGAAGGCGGCAAGTCCCTGCGCCTGGTGGTCGAGGTGGAAGACAGCGGGCCGGGAATCTCTGATGAGGAAATAGGCATGCTTTTCACCGTGTTTTGGCAGGGGAAGGCGGGTGCGAAGGCCGGCGGCACCGGGCTGGGACTGGCCATCAGTCGGAAGTTCGCCGAGCTCATGGGCGGCACGCTCACGGTCACGAGCCAAGTGGGCAAGGGCAGCTGCTTCCGTGTCGAGATCCCGGTGGCGCCGACCGAGGCTGTTGCCGCGATGGAGAAACCGGCGTTACGGCGCGTCGTCGGTCTGGCCCCCGGCACAGTGCCACCTAGAATCCTTGTGGTGGACGACGTCGCAACCAACCGTGCCCTGTTGCGCGAACTACTCCGGCCCGTGGGATTCGAGGTTGCAGAGGCGAGCAACGGCGTCGAAGCCCTGGAGGCTGTTGCGCAGTGGTCACCCCATGCGGTGCTCATGGATATGCGCATGCCGGTCATGGACGGCTACGAGGCCACCCGACGGCTCAGGTCAACGGCCGCAGGCCACGCCACACGCATCATCGCCGTCACCGCCAGCGCCTTTGAGGATGCCAGACAACAGGTAATGGCGGCCAGCGTGGATGCCTACCTGCGCAAGCCCTTCAAGGCTGAAGAACTCTTTGAGGTGCTGGGGACGTCCCTCGGCCTGCACTACATCGTTGCCGATGAGACAACTGGGACACCGGAGCAACCGAACCTGGACCCCCTCACCCAGGAAGCTCTGGCTGCGCTGCCGAGAGAGCTGATCCAGGCGATGCTGCAGGCCGTGGCGGAAGGCGACGTGGCCCGTCTGGCGGAGCTGATCGCACAGGTGGAGAAGATTGACGGCGTCACGGCCCGTGAACTGCAGGCGCTGGCTGACCGGTACGACTACGGGGAACTTCTCCGATGGCTCGAGAAAGGAGGGGCCGGCGATGAATGAGACGCAGGAAAGCACAACCATCATGGTGGTGGACGACACCCCGGCCAATCTGAGGCTTCTACAGGACGCGCTTCAAGCTAAAGGCTACCAGGTGCTGGCTCTTCCCAGCGGCACGATGGCGTTGAGCGCTGCGGCCAAGAGACAGCCCGATCTGATTCTCCTGGACATCAACATGCCGGAGATGAACGGTTTCGAGGTATGCGAGCGCCTGAAGGCCGACGAAGCGCTCAAGGAGATCCCCGTGCTCTTCATCAGCGCCCTGAGCGAGGTTACGGACAAGGTTAAGGCCTTTTCCGTGGGTGGCGTGGACTACGTGTCCAAACCGTTCCAGTTCGAGGAAGTCTACGCCCGCGTTGAGACACACCTGCGCCTCCGACGTCTGCAGCTCGAACTAGAGAAGCACAATCTCCATTTGGAAGAACTGGTGAAGGAAAAAGTCCGGGAGATCTCCGACTCCCAACTGGCCACCATCGTCGCATTGGCAAAGCTGGCAGAAGCTCGGGATGACGAAACGGGTCAGCATATCGAGCGAACGCAGACCTTCTGCAGGGTCCTGGCCAAGAGACTGCGCGACAATCCCAGCTATGCGGGCAGCATCGACGACACCTGGATCGAGACCATCTACCACGCTTCACCCCTGCACGACATCGGCAAGGTCGGCATCCCGGACAACATCCTCCTGAAGCCTGGCAAGCTCACATCAGAGGAGTTCGAGATCATGAAGACCCACACCCTGATCGGGGCAAAGACCCTGCAAACCGCGCGCACTAACTATCCAAGGAACGTCTTTCTCAACATGGGGGTCGCCATTGCGCGCTCTCACCATGAGAAGTGGAATGGCAGCGGCTACCCCGATGGTCTGTCGGGCGAGAACATCCCCCTGTCCGCCCGAATCATGGCCGTGGCGGATGTCTATGACGCCTTGCGGTCCAAACGCCCCTACAAAGACGCCTTCACGCACGAGGAGAGCTGCTCGATTATCCGCGGCGGCTCCGGGCAGCACTTTGACCCTGCAATGATCGATGCTTTCATCGCTGTCGAGGCCGAGTTCGCCGAGATCCGCGTCCGAATGGACGGTGGTGCGACATAAAAGCCCATGGGATTCCCGCAGGTATCAGTCGCAAGTTGGATCAGGCGCCAGTTCCGGTGCAGGCGATTGTACGACTTTTCGCCAGGTTATCTCCTTCCGCCCCTTATGGCCCGCACCACGGCGATCAGTAATATCGCGCCCACCACTGCCGTAATCAGGGCTCCCCACAATCCGCTGCTTGGAATTCTCAGCAACCCGAACACGTATCCGCCGATGTAGCCGCCGATCGCACCGATGACCAAATCACCGAGCAAGCCATAACCGCTGCCTTTCATGACTTGACCCGCAATCCAACCTGCCGCAATACCGATAACAATCCACCAGAGCCAACTTGGCATATCCTAGCCTCCGTGTTTCGAAATCCCAGTCAGGGATTGACTCTAAAACCTCAGATAGACCGCAGCTTCGACGCCTGCCAGCCACTTCTTGTCAATTGATTCTGGTTCAGGGCCAGCTTGTCCGGACATCGACGAATGTTGAGCAATATACCAATATGATACTATCAAACTGGGAGAGCCACGTCAATCCCTCAGTTTCCCTCTTTCGGACCGCGTTTCCTGATTTCCGCTCCAACACTCTCGGACAGTCTCCGGCCGGTATCGCAGTGGCAGGGCTTATCAGTCTGGTTTCCGGGTTCGTCCCAGCGCGAACCAACGCGCGCGGCTGCTCTTGTCAGCAAGTGGCATCTCGTCCGGTCATGACTATACTCAGATTATGAGCACCCAAGGAACATTGACCATCGAGAAAACGCAATGCGTCTGACAATTCAGACACGAACCAAGATCAACGCCTGGCTGCGCGTGCTGCCGAAGGAGAAGGGTGCGGCACGGCACGGACTCGAATCTCTGTTTCTTCCGATCGCGCTGGGTGATCGCCTGATTGTCGACGCGTCGCTTTCCGAGACGCCAGGGTTTCTCCTTTCGTCCAACAGGCCGGACCTTGTCCCTGCCAACACAGTTCAGCAGGCATGGAACGCATTCGTCGATTCGTGCCCCCCTGTTCGTGGCCGACCATCCTTCCAGATAGCGGTACACCTCGACAAGCGTATCCCCGAACAGACTGGTCTGGGCGCAGGAAGCGGCGATGCGGGCACGATGCTTCTCCTCCTCAACCAGTTGCACGGGTTCCCCTTCAACAGGGGCCAGCTTCATGCTATCGCCTGTCGGATCGGCTCAGATGTTGCATTCTTTGTCGAGTCAGGTCCCTGCATCGTACGCGGTACGGGAGACCAAGTAGAACCGCTGCCACCATTTCCCCATCTCACGTGCTGCATAGCTCTCCCAGGGTTTCGCGTGGATACCAGAAACGCTTATGGACTGCTGGATAGTGCTATGGCCGACAACGGGGTTTCAACCGTGGACCCTTCTGTTTCGCTTGAATTCGTTCTCGAAGCCATCCAGAAGCTTGAACCGTTGCCCGGCTCTGGGGCCTCCCGGCTGAACTCCTTTGAGGCAACTCTTGGCGACAACACAGCCAGTTTCCTGAGCATTCGCAGTAGGCTCCTTGCAAGTGGCGCCGTTCTCGCCGGTCTCAGCGGCTCAGGGAGTGCTGTTTTCGGCATATATGCAGAAAGGGCAGCTGCCGAAGCAGCTGCCCTTGAGGTCCAGCGACGCGCCAGCGCCGTGCGGACATTCGTTGCCGAGATTCTATAGAGACTACTTAACCTCGACAGTAGCGCCTGCAGCCTCGAGCTTGGCCTTGATTTCGTTGGCTTCCTTCTCGGGAATGTGCTCCTTGACGGGCTTCGGAGCACCATCGACGACATCCTTGGACTCCTTGAGGCCGAGGCCGGTGATCTCGCGGACAACCTTGATGACCTCGATCTTCTTCTCGCCAACGGTCTTGAGGATAACGTCAAACTCAGTCTTGACTTCGGCAACGGCGGCTGGGGCAGCAACAGCAACAGCAACTGGGGCAGCAGCCGAAACACCGAACTTCTCTTCGATCATCTTAACGAGATCAGCAAGGTCAAGAACGGTCATACTCTCGATAGCTGAAAGGATTTCTTCTTTGGTCATGTCATTCCTCCTATTGGATGATGTTATGCTTGCGGTGCGATCTGAGCCTTCTGCTCACGGACTTTGTCAAGTGCATAGGCAATACTGCTTACAGTTTGCTTCAGTGCCATGGCCAGCCCTGTAACGGGCCCGTTCATGCCGCGGCACACCTGCGCGATGAGCTCGTCCCTGGTCGGCAACAGTGCGAGACGCTCGACCATCGGCTCGTCGAAGAAGTTCCCGTCAACGATTGCGCCCTTGATGACGAAGCGCTGTTCACCAGGCTTGTTGGTCGGCTTCTTATACAAAGCCTTTGCCAGAATGGATGGATCGGTCTTGCCGAGTCCGATGGCTGTCATCTGCGTGAACAGAGACTCCGGCAATGTCAGACCGACCTCCTTCATGGCACGCTCGAGGAGAGTATTCTTGACAACGACATACTCAATACCCTGCTTCGTCAGCTTCTTGCGCTCGTTCGCAACGAACGACGCCTTCAGGCCCTCGTAACCCACGAACACGATGGACTCTGACTGCTTTACCTGTTTGACAAGGTCGTCCACAAGTTGTTTCTTCTGATCCTTAGTTAGCATGTTTCACCTCCTCCTTGCGTAGAAAAGAAAAGCTCTCTGCCAAAGACAGAGAGCCATATTGCACATGGTCAATAAGCGCAAACGCCTCGGCGGGCAAGATTGAGGGGATGATCCCCGCTCGCTGTCTTGGGCTACTAGTCGTAGTAGAAGTCTACTCTAAAGTTTGCTCGTGTCCAATCGGATTGCGGGGCTCATGGTGAGCGCCATATAGGTCTTGCCTAAATAAGTTCCCTTGACCGATGAAGGGCGAGCTCTCTGGATCGCTTCAAAAAGAGACATGAAGTTCTCCTTGATGGCTGCAGGAGTGAAGCTCGACTTGCCAACAGGACAGTGAATCGTACCGACCTTGTCGACGCGGAACTCGATCTTACCAGCCTTGAACTCGCGAACAGCTTTCCCTACTTCCAGCGTCACTGTGCCAGCCTTGGGGTTGGGCATCAATCCACGTGGCCCCAGAACGCGGGCTACCTTTCCAAGCGTCGCCATCATGTCCGGGGTTGCGATTGCAACATCGAAGTCCAGCCAGCCGCCCTTGATCTTCTCGACGAGTTCCTCGCCACCTACGAAGTCGGCACCGGCCTCCTGAGCCTCAGCGGTCTTGTCGCCCTTGGTGAACACGGCAACCCTGACAGTCTTGCCCGTGCCAGCCGGAAGTGTCACGACGCCACGAACGTTCTGGTCAGCCTGCTTCGGATCGACGTTGAGCTTGATGCAGACCTCGACCGTTTCATCGAACTTGGCAGTCCTCAATTTGGGGAGCAGTTCGACGGCTTCATCCAATGTGTAGATCTTGGCATGGTCGACAAGCTTTGCTACTTCCTGATACTTCTTTCCCTTCTTGCTCATGCGTTACCTCCGTGGTTACGTGGAGAAGACTCCTCCCACGTGCGCTATGAAACCGTTACTCGACGACCGTGACCCCCATGCTCTTAGCAGAGCCTGCGATGATCTTGATGGCTTCCTCGATGTCAGCCGTGTTGAGATCTTCCATCTTGATCTTGGCGATCTCGGCCAACTGAGCCTTTGTGATGCGACCAACCTTTTTCTTGTTCGGCTCACCCGATCCCGACTCGATCTTGATGGCCCTCTTGATAAGAGACGATGCCGGTGGAGTCTTGGTGATGAAGGTGAACGACTTGTCTTCGAACACCGTTATAACAGCAGGGATGACCAGACCAGCCTTGTCCTTGGTCCTCTCGTTGAACTGCTTGCAGAACTCCATGATATTGACGCCCTTCTGACCAAGAGCTGGACCAACGGGCGGTGCTGGTGTCGCCTTCCCTCCTTCAATCTGTACGCGCGCGTACCCTACGATCTTCTTCGCCATAGTGGATAGTACCCCCTAAACTCAGATCTGTCAGATCTTCTTGATAAAGCCGAAATCGATCTCGACTGGCATTTCGCGCCCGAACATCATGAGCCTGATGCGAGTCTTTTCCTTCTCAGGTGAGATACTCTCGACCTTACCCTGCATTCCATCAAACGGGCCACCGATGATCTGTACAGTGTCGCCAACCTCGAAGTGAAGCTTTGCCACCGCTTCTTCCTCCGAAACCCTGTTCTTGATAATCCGCTCAACCTCTTCGTCCGAAAGAGGGATGGGCTTTCCATAGTTGCCAACAAATCCCAGAATGCCGGGAGTGTGCGTAACCACATTCCAAGTCTCGTCATCCATGATCATCTCGACAACGAGATATCCCGGGTAGACTTTCTCCTGTTTGACCTTCCGCTCCCCGTTCTTGATGATCACCTTGTTGTCTACGGGAAGAACCACAGAAAAGACGCGGTCTGTGAGAGCCAGCGTCTTGACCTTCTGTTCCAGATTGTTCCTGGCCTTTTCCTCCGCACCAGAGTACGTGTGCAGGAGGTACCAGTTACGTTCTGCCATCCAGACCTACTCGATGAGCCACTTCAGGGCGGCTGCAAACAAGTAGTCCCAAGCACCTATATAGATGGCCCAGAATGCGACGAACGAGATGATGGTCACTCCGGACTTCGTGAGTTCACGAGGCCGCGGCCACGTAACCCTGTGCCGAATCTCTGTCCATATTGACCTAATCCAGTTCTTGAAGCGTATGCCTGCCGGCTTGATTGTCTTTGTATTACTCACATGTTCCTCCTCAAAGGAAGGTGGCAGGCCCGGAGGGGCTCGAACCCCCAACACTCGGTTTTGGAGACCGATGCTCTACCAGTTGAACTACGGGCCTACCTGGGGGCTTGCGGTTACTTTGTCTCCTTGTGTTCCGTATGCTTTCTGCAATGCGAACAGTACTTGTTCACATGCACTTTGTCTGGGTCATTCTTCTTGTTCTTGATGCTGGTGTAGTTGTGGTTCTTGCACACTGTGCACTCGAACGTAATGATGTCTCTCATGGCAGCAA
>PNOG01000021.1 GCA_013824685.1 Coprothermobacter sp.
CCCGTGAGATGTGCTCTCGTGTATACAATGCAATGGAGCCCACGACCAGAATTGAACTGGTGACCTTATCCTTACCAAGGATACGCTCTACCAACTGAGCTACATGGGCTTGGTCGCGGGGGACCGATTTGAACGGTCGACCTTTGGGTTATGAGCCCAACGAGCTACCAGGCTGCTCCACCCCGCATTCCTCGCTGTCGTTGTGCATAGGCACACAAACAGCAGTATGTATACTACTCGAAAAGCACAAGAAGTCAATCACCATCGAAGCACCGAACGCTCCGCAGGAGGTGCCGCACTACAGAAGCTGCCCAAGAGGGCATGCACAATCCTCCTGACGGAGGAGTGCTGCTCCAGTTGAAACGCTGGAGCGGGAAACGGGATTCGAACCCGCGACAACCTGCTTGGAAGGCAGGGGCTCTACCGCTGAGCTATTCCCGCCAGTGCAATGGTGGGCAGGGAGGGATTCGAACCCCCGTAGGCATTGCCAACAGATTTACAGTCTGCCGCCATTAACCGCTCGGCCACCTACCCACACTGGAGCCGACGACCCGAATTGAACGGGTGACCAGTTGATTACAAATCAACCGCTCTACCAGCTGAGCTACGTCGGCCTGCATCGCAGTTAGTATAGGTGCAAAGCCGCGTCTGTCAAGCTGCAGAGCGGGGCAGACCTATGAGAGCGCTTTTCCCAGCTTCCGCTTTGCTCTGGCGAGCGCATTCGAAACGGACGCCTTCGACAGGCTCAATCCTGCAGCGATGACCTCGAGAGTCTCGCCCCGGAGATGTCTCTCGAAACACGCGCGTTCGCAATCACTGAGCGTGGCAGCGAGCGCAATCATGTCAGGGACTCCTGCCTGTGCAGGGTCGCCGAGGGAACTCCCCCATCCATCGAGAGTGTCCGACAGCTCGACGTGAGAGCCGGCAGCTCGACGTGCCATGTCGATGAGTCTGTGCGATGCGACAGTGGCAATGTATCCGTCGAGACCGCCCCGCTGGACATCATAGGTACGAATGGCGCGTAGAAAGCCCAAGACAGCCTCGGCGAGACAATCGTCTCGTTCGTCTCGTTCGGTGCAGTACTTGCGGGCAACAAACTTGAGGAGAGGCATGTATAGGCCCAGCAGCTCCTCAAATGCCATATTGTCGCCCGCCAGAAAGCGCTGCCTCAGCGATTCGACGTTTTCCGATGAGCGACCGCTTCTAGGACTCGATGGCACGGAAGAGCACAACCGCGAGTGCCGTAGAGACGTTCAGCGAATCGATGCCCGGCCTCATCGGAATCGTGATGAAGAAGTCCGCATTCTTCCGTGTGAGTTCGCGCATGCCGGCGCCCTCGCTGCCGACAATAAACGCAGACGGACACGCGTACTTCTCCTTCCGGTAGTCATGACCATCTGCCGCCTCCAGCCCGTACAGCCAATAGCCGTCCTTCTTGAGTCGTTCCATGGCATATGCCAGATTCGCTACGACGGCAATTGGAAGTCCGAATACCGTCCCGGCCGAGGCAGATACCGCCGCTGGCGAAAACGGACTTGTCCGGTCCTTTGTGACGATGAGGCCCCCGGCTCTTGACGCAGCAACCACACGGATAATCGCTCCCAGATTGTGCGGATCGGTGACCTGGTCCACGAGGACGACTGAACGGCGAGCGGGCTCAGGAGACATCGCCCCCATGAGAGCGTTCATGTCCAGTAGCCGCACTCGCGCGCACTGAGCCGCGATACCCTGATGAGGGACATCACCGAGGCTCTTCTGGAACCACGATCCGACCTTGTACTCCATCGGCACCTTCAGCCGCGAAGCCACATCCTTGATCATCCGGATACGGTCGTCTTTCTCCGAACCAGCTTCAAAGATGACTTTCTCGACCGGATGCTCAGCGGACAGCGCACCCAGGACCGAGTTCTTACCATAGATAAGCATACCTGCTGGTCTCGTTCTTTGAATGTTAGCCACGGATGCGATACCTCACGCCGTCAACGCCGTCCTCCAGAGCGATACCAACACTCCTGAGGCGCTCCCTGATCTGGTCAGCCATGTCGTACTGTCCTGCCTCACGAGCGATCCGACGCTTCATGGCAATCGCGTCGAGAAGATCGCTCGCAGAGTCGTGATCATCAACAGCAGCTCCAACCTCCACGGCAACGGCCATGAGCGCCTGCTGCTTGCCGACCAGAAGACTGGATTTGTGTTCCATGTAGTCACTCGTCTGGTCAAGCCCAAACACCCAGAGCGCGGACCGGAAGGCTTCGAGCGCACGAGAAGCCTCTGATCCACCGAGCAGCCGCTCCGAAGCCGTGCGGCGCACTCGAGTCATGAATTCGTAGACGGCAGCGAGTGCACGGGACGCATTGAGATTGTCTGCCAGAGAAGCGTCGAACTCGCCGAGAAAACCAGAACATATGCTCTCAAACTCCACATTGACGCCGTCATCGGACGCCTGAGTCAATCCTTGCAGAAACGCCTCGAACTCTGCCATGCGCTCATAGTTCGTGAATGCCTGCCCGAACCCCAAAATGTTGAACTTCAGAGGTTTCTCGTAGGACGTCTGCAGAAGATAGAGCCGGACAACCTGCCCTGGATACTGCTCCAGCAGTTCGCGCACGGTCATGACATTGCCGAGTGACTTCGACATCTTGTCGCCGCCCATGTTGACCATGCCGGAGTGCATCCAGTATCGAACAAACTGCTGTCCGTCCAAAGCTGCCTCGCTTTGCGCTATCTCATTTTCGTGGTGAGGGAAGATGAGGTCCTCGCCTCCCCCGTGAATGTCGAACCCTGCCCCGAGATGCCTCAGACTCATCGCCGAACACTCGATATGCCATCCCGGACGACCCTTTCCCCAGGGACTGTCCCATGAGATCTCGCCGGGTTTTGCGAACTTCCACAGAGCGAAATCCAGCGGGTCCTCCTTCGCTTCGTTCACCTCTACCCGTGCCCCGCTGCGCATCTCGTCGACGGAACGGCCCGAAAGACGGCCGTAACGACCAAACTTGCGAACAGCAAAGTAGACTCCGTCTGATGAGACATAGGCATAACCATTTTCGATGATGTGACCAATGAGGTCGATAATGTCCTGGATGCTTTCCGATACCCTTGGCGTGATGTCCGGAGGAAGAACATTCAGTGCCGCCATATCCTCAAGATATTCGCCGATGAAGCGAGCAGAGAGATCGAGGGCCGCAACCCCCTGCTCCTGAGCTCGTCGGATGATCTTGTCGTCGATGTCTGTGTAGTTGCTGACGTGGGTCACGGCATAGCCCGCGCGCAGGAGGTAGCGTTTGAGAAGATCGTAGACGGCGGCCGTCCGCGCATGCCCGATGTGTGCCGAGGCATACGGCGTAACCCCGCATATATACATGGTGATTTTGCCTGGCTCACGGGGCACGAGTTCGACGGTCTTCCGCGTCAGCGTATCATGAATCCTCATCGTTGGTTTCCTCCACTGCACAAGCGTACCTACAGGGTATCAAAAAAGGCAGCAGACACAATGTCCTGCTGCCCGGTGAACTGCGAGAGAGTTTGTCTAACGTTTCCTGTACTGAGTGGCCTTGCGGGCACCCAGGAGACCGTACTTCTTGCGCTCTTTGATACGAGCATCGCGCGTCAGAAGCTTGGCCTTCTTCAGAACCGGCTTGTTCTCCGGGTTCTGCTCAACCAGCGCGCGGGCAATTCCATGGCGAACGGCTTCGGCCTGGCCATTGAAGCCACCACCGGCAACGCTCACAATCGCATCGAACATAGGCGTACCCCCCATGACGGTGAAGGCAGCCATGGTTTTCATGGACACCGTCTGGACTGGAAAGTAGACCTCGACCGGCTTGCCATTTACGACAATCTTGCCGGTTCCCGCAACGAGGTGAACACGCGCAATAGCAGTCTTTCTCTTACCCGTTCCCCAAATCTGCGTGGTTGCCACAGCATCCTCCCTAGTTAGCCTTGAACTCAACAGGCTTCTGAGCCTGGTGAGGATGCTCGGGCCCCTGATAGACGCGCAGGTTGCTGAGCAATTCCTTGCCAAGTGTGTTCTTCGGCAGCATGCCGCGAACCACACGCTTGAGCAGGAAGTCTGACCGCGTCTCAAGCATCTTGTTCCAATTCGTGGCCTTCAGGCCACCCGGGTAGAACGAGTGATGATAGTGCATGGTCTGCGTACCCTTCTTGGGATCGATTGCCAGCTTCGAAGCGTTGATGACGATGACATTGTCGCCAACCATCGCATTCGGCGTGAACTCTGGTCTGTCCTTGCCGCGAAGAATGTTGGCAATGACCACGGCAAGTCGCCCAACGCTCTGGTCCGTAGCATCAATCAGAATCCAGCGACGGGTAACCGTCTCTGGTCTAAAAAACGTTGTCTTCATTCATATCCTCCTGGTCAATTCTTTACTAGATTACCATAAACCCGCGATTAGTCAACGCCTTGAGGCAGCAAACGATGGTGGACCCACATGCCCGGAGAGGGTTCGGGCAGGTGGCTATACGCATCGCGCAGCAGCTATCAAGCGTAGTCGACGGCAACCAGGTAGAGGCCGCCAGCGGCCATCACCTGTCGCGTATACGGGACCTCGAGGCCTGCAAACGCGTTGTTCCACGTTTCGGCACCGATCCTCCCTTGCCCGGCCTTGAGAACGAAGTACGCCATGCGGCGTACCATATGATACAGGAAATGATCGCCTGAGACCATGAAGATAACCGCCTTATCCGTTTCCATGACATCAACCGCACTCAGCGTGCACGTCGTGTCTCGACGCGGCCTGCTTGGATCAATATTCCCGAACCCCTTGAAATCATGTGTTCCAAGCAGTGCATGCGCAGCCTCATTCATCGCACCGGTCTTGACCGGATACTCGAGTCGATACGCATAACGAGCGAGGAACGGGGTCCAGCTTCCTTCCTTTATAAACACGTAGGCGTAGGACTTTCTCACTGTAGAAAACCGGGCGCTGAAGTTGGCGCTCTCACGAACGCAACCACGAATCGTGAGCCACTCAGGCATCATGACGGGGATGCGTCGTACGACGCGTTCATAGAGAGCATCGTCACGCAGAACGAAACTCACAACATTGTGAAGCGCGTGGACGCCTCTGTCGGTTCGTGACGCCCCGACGACAGGAACGTACGATCCACAAACGGCCTTCAGCGCCCCCTCGACGGTGCCCTGCACACTCACCAGGGATTCCTGCTTCTGGAAGCCATAGGTGAAGGAGCCGTCGTAGGCTATGTCCATACGCACCGTTACAGGAACAGACGCCATAGGATGACCCCGGACAGAGCAACTGCCGTTCCAAGAAGAATGAAGGCATCGAAGGACCGAAAGTGACGTGCATGATATCTTGTTCGGGGACTCCCTACGCGAAAGCCCCTTGCCTCCATCGCGACGGCCAGGTCGTCTGCCCGGCGAAAGGAGGAAACAAACAAGGGGATGAGAATCGGAATGAAGCTCTTCATACGCGCGACGAGGCTGCCTTCCCCGATCCGGGCCCCCCGCGAAACCTGAGCACGGATGATGCGCTCGGTTTCCTCGAGAATCGTTGGCACAAAGCGCATGGCGATGCTCATGACAAGAGCAATTTCGGCGGAAGGCAGGCCAATATGGCTCAGCGGCTTCAGCAGATCTGACACAGCGTCGGTCAACTCTATGGGAGAAGTACTCGCGGTAAGCAGGACGCTCACCAGCGTAAGCAGGACCAACCTGCAGAGAATGAAACCGGCCAGTCCCAATCCCTCGCGCGTGATGCGAACAAACCCGAATTGCCAGATAGGCGTGCCAGGAGTGAAGAATGCCTGCACCACGACGGTGAGTACAATGAGAAACAGGATGGGCTTGAGGCCACGAGCAAAGAAGCGCAGGGGTATTCTTGAAACCCCGATGCCAACGGCCAAGAAAACGGCAATAGGAACATACTGCACCGTCTTCGTCGCAACAAAAACCCCAATCATGAGAGCTATGGTCGAAACGAGCTTCACCAGAGCGCCAGACCGGTGGACGACCGAAGTTCCAGGGTAGTGCTGACCAAGAACAAAACTGCGAGAGAGGGCCACTATGCTCCTCCCAGGTCAGAGACGCACAGCCTCAACGAATCCAGCATCCGGCCCGTCGAGCCCTCGTTCACCGTGAGGGTGCTTCCGCACTCCTTGAGTGCACGTGCAAGGCGGTAGCTCTCCGGAAGCTCCAGACCCGTTCTGTCGACCAGTTCCGCGTCACGAAAGAATGCGTCGGTCGATCCCTGGAACGCCACTGTTCCCCCGTCAAGGACCACCACCTCCTTGCAGAACTCGGCAACCTCGTCCATGTTGTGGGACACGAGAATCACGGTGACATTCCCGGTCTGGCGCAGTGACTCCAGCTCGGTCAGGACGGCAAGCTTGGAGCCAGAGTCGAGCCCCGCGGTGGGTTCATCGAGCACGATGTACTTCTGACCCATCGCGATGACCGAGGCAATGGCCACGCGACGCTGTTCTCCCCCGCTCAGCTGAAAGGGAGACAGCGGCAGGAAACGGTCCGGATCAAGACCGACGGTGCTCATCGCCTTGTGAACGCTTTCGTCGACCTGCTCTTTGCTGAATCCATAGTTGCGGCAGCCAAAAGCTACCTCCTCAAAGATGGTCTCGGCAAAAAACTGGTCCTCGGGATACTGGAACACGATGCCAACTCTGCGGCGTATCTTGGCAAGCACTGTCCTCTCGTTGGAGACTCTCTCATCGTCGACAATGACATCCCCCCGTGTCGAAAACAGGAGCCCGTTCAGGTGCTCGACCAGCGTCGACTTGCCCGAACCCGTCCTTCCCACGACACCCACGAAGGCACCATCGTCGATGTGCACGCTGATCCCCCGGAGCGCGAAGTACTCGAAGGGCTCGCCACTATCGTAAATATAGTCCACGTTCTTCAGCTCAATTGACATGTCGCTCTCGCGAATTCCTCAGGGGTCAGACACAACGGGAAGTCCGTCCAGCGCTCTTGCATGAGGAACGAAGCTCGAGCGCTCAGTGGTAGCACCAGGCCTCCCAGCTCTACGACCGCTGGATCCGAGAAGATCGCACGCGGCGAGTCCCAAGCCGCCAGCGCTCCATTCGCCAGTACGCCTACGCGTGACGCAACAAGCACTTCGTCCAGAAGATGAGTGACGATGACGATGCCGATTCCCAACTCGCTGTTGAGGCGGAGTACCGTCTGCATCACCTCGCGGCGATTGGTCGGATCCAGGAGAGACGTTGCCTCGTCCAGAATGAGGAATGAAGGCTTCATAGCAAGCACTCCAGCAATAGCCACTTTCTGCTTCTGCCCACCGGAAAGACGATGAGGGGGATAGTCGCGGAACTGTTCCAGGCCAAGAAGATACAATGCATCTCCAACGCGCCGTACCATTTCGGCATGGGGAAGCTCGAGGTTCTCGAGCCCAAAAGCGATATCGTCTTCTACAGTCGTCGCCACCAACTGGTTGTCCGGATTCTGGAACACCAGGCCGACGTCAAGTCCTGGACGAACATCCATGACTGGTTGGATGTCACCGTCCGGCAGCAGACGCACACTGCCGGACGTCGGACGCAAAAGCCCGCTGACAAGGCGGGCTAGCGTACTCTTGCCGGACCCGTTGGGGCCGACAATCGCGGAGATTGAGCCATCTGGCAACTCCAGGTCTATGTCACGAAGGACCTGGACAGCCCCCGCGGAGGTCTCGATTTGATACGAGACCTTGTCGAGGCGAATCATCTACTTCTCTACAAACTCCAGGACCGCCATGTTCGCTGCATCACCCTTCCGATATCCGGCCTTGATGATACGCAGATAGCCACCCGGGCGGGTGATGTAGCGATCCTTCGTCAGCTTGAAGGCTTCGTCGACCGCTTCTGGCGTCAAAAGGTAGGCGTGCAGCTTGCGCCGCGTCGTCAGGTCGTCGACCTTTGCAGTCGTGATGAGTTTCTCCACCACACGCTTCACTGACTTTGCACGAGTAACTGTTGTCTCAATGCGACCTTTCTCGATCAATGAGGTCGAGATATTCCGCAGCATCATGCTCCGCAGGCCGCTGTATACGCCAAGCTTCTTCAGTTTTCTTCCATGTCTCATAGCAGGAATACTCCTCTCGTCACGTTCGCGCTTACCACCGGTTGCGCGCTAATCTTCTGGGATGCTGATGCCGACATCTCTGAGGGCTTCGTCAACGCTCTTGCGACCGGCCTCCCCGAAACCGCTGACAGTCTCTTCACGATGCTCCAGATAGTCAGCCACAGTCTCGACACCCGCCTTCCTGAGAACCTCTACCCAGCGGCTCTTCACACCATCCACAGTCTCAAGGCTCTTCGACATGACGTTTTCGTTGGACGTCGTTGCTTCCGAAGCACTATCCACAGAACCCTGCGTGGTCAGACACGCAAGCAACTGCCGCGCGTGACGATCCACGATGTGAAGAGCTTCTTCAAGCGCATCGCGGGCTCTGGTGGTTGGAAAATGGGAAATTTCGACAATCAGGCGTTCAGAGTCAGCCTTCTGTTTGATTCTTACAGGTTCGACAGTGAAATTGGCTGTCCGTACAGGAGAGTAGATGCTGTCGAGCGCAATAGTGTCGACCGTCCCGTTCAGCAGCTCGTGGTTCTCCTCGTTGCTGACATACCCTACGCCGGTGCGCAATAGCACCTGAAGATCGATGACGCTGTCATCTGCGGAGAGTTCCGCAATCTTCAACTCTGGATTGAAAATCTTCACCAGTGAGTTCTTCTCGAAATCCTCGGCCTTCACCACGCCCCTCCCCTGTCGCTTGAGAGAAAGGGTGGCTTCGCTGCCATCGACAATGGAGACCTGGAGGTTTCTGATGTTGAAGATGAGCTCCTGAAGATCTTCCTTGATGCCAGGCAGTGACGTGAACTCATGAAGTGCACCGTTCACCTTGATTGCCACAGGCGCACTCCCGGGAATCGAAGACAAGAGAGCACGGCGAAGTGCATTACCCATCGTGGTTCCGTATCCATGCTGCAATGGCTCGAAGACGAACTTGCCGTATTCGGCGGTCTCTTCAGCAGATGTCAGTCTGATACCTTCAAGCCCTTCTATCATGGCAGGCTCCTACTTCGAGTAGTACTCGATGACAAGACGGGTATTAATGGGAATGCCAATCTGCTCAGCCGTCGGAATCGTGAGCACAGTGCCCTCGAACTTGTCTGGGCTGAACGAAAGCCACTGCGGAGTGGCCGGCTTGCTGGCCACGGACTCCTGTACGCCGATCATGGACTTTCCGGTATCAGTCAGCGTCACAACATCTCCCATTCTGACCTGGTACGAGGGAATGTCGACGCGGTGTCCATTGACGAACACGTTGCCGTGGCATACCATCTGGCGAGCGGACTTGCGACCCGGCTGGATTCCCATCCGGAACACAACGTTGTCGAGACGCCGCTCCAGAAGCTCCAGCAACTTGCCGCCTGTGGGAATCGCCTTCTGGGAGTTCGCAAGAGCGAAGTAGCTCCTGAATTGGCGCTCTGCCAGACCATAGGCAAGGCGAAGACGTTGCTTCTCCTTGAGGTGAAGCTCGTAGTCGCTGTCCTTGCGGAACTTCTGGTCGATTCCGTGCTGACCCGGCCCCATCTTGCCGCGCTCGATCGCGCACTTGCCGCTGGAGCAGCGAGAGCCCTTAAGGAACAGTTTCGTATTCAGTGCGCGGCACTTCCGGCACGATGCATCAATATATCTGGACATGGTCGCCTCCTATACCCTTCTGATCTTGCGCGGCCTGCACCCATTGTGCGGGATGGGCGTAACGTCCTTGATGGACGAAACGTTGAGGCCAGCAGACTGCAGAGCACGGACAGCGATCTCACGACCCGAACCAGCGCCCTTCACGAACACGCTTACTCTGGACATTCCCATCGCGATAGCCTTCTCGGCTGCTTTCTGTGCGGCAACCTGAGCAGCAAATGGGGTCCCCTTCTTGGAACCCTTGAAACCGGCGCTTCCGGACGAGCCCCAGCATACAGTGTCGCCCTGGGCATCGGTGATCGTTACAAGGGTGTTGTTGAACGACGAGAAAACATATGCTTTCCCTTCGCCAACGACCCGTTTCTCTTTCTTGCGCTTGACCACTTTCTTCTTGATGTCTGCCATACGATCCCCTTTGCCTATACCTTGGATGCCTTGGAACCGACGGTCTTCTTCGGTCCCTTGCGCGTGCGAGCATTCGTCCTGGTGCGTTGACCGCGAACGGGTAGTCCTCTCTTATGACGGACACCACGGTAGCAGTTGATCTCCATGAGCCTGCGGATGTTGGTCGAGACTTCTCGGCGAAGATCGCCCTCAACGACGAGATTATCATTGATGGCCTTCTGGATTGCGAGAATCTCGCTCTCCGTCAGGTCCTTGACCTTCTTGTCCTCAGACACTCCTGCAACACTGCAGATCATCTTATAGTTTGACTTGCCGATGCCGTAGATGTAGGTCAGGGCAATGCCTACCTTTTTCCCGGCAGCAAGATCGATACCACTAATACGAGCCACTAGTCCTCCTTTACTTACCCTGGCGCTGCTTGTGCTTCGGGTTCTCGCAGATCACCATGAGCGTACCGTTGCGCTTCACAACCTTGCACTTAGCACAGATCTTCTTTACAGACGGTCTCACTTTCATAGGTCGCTACTCCTTTCAACTCTTTGACAACTACAGCCGGTAGGTGATACGTGCTTTTGAAAGGTCATAGGGTGTTATCTCAAGCCTTACCTTGTCTCCCGGCAGGATCTTGATGAAGTTGAGCCTCATCTTTCCGCTGATATGAGCCAGCACAATCTTGCCGTTGCCCAGTTTTACGCGGAACATCGTTCCCGGGAGCGTTTCCACTATGACGCCTTCTGTCTCTATGACTTCTTTTTTGTTCATGGCTGTGTCAGGATGATGGGGCCCTGAGCCGTGACGGCTATCGTATGCTCGAAGTGCGAGCTCTTGTGTCCGTCAACGGTAACAACCGTCCAATCATCGTTCAGAACGCGGACAGCGCTGCTGCCAGCGTTGACCATGGGTTCGATCGCGATCACCAGTCCCTCCTTGAGAGTAATACCCGTACCGGCACTGCCGTAGTTGGGAACCTCGGGATCCTCATGAAGATCCTTTCCAACACCATGCCCGACGTAGTCACGCACGACACTCATGCCCTGGGCCTCAGCCACCTGTTGAACTGCATGACCAATGTCTCCCAGACGAGCTCCCACATGCGCGGCGTCGATGCCGGCGTACAGGCTCCTTCGGGTCGTCTCGATAAGCTTCTCATCTTGGGATGCCACCGGCCCACAAGCGACAGTAATGGCGGAGTCTGCATAGTATCCTTCATAGATGAGACCGAGATCCAGCGAAACGACGTCACCTGAATTCAGAACGCGATGCCCCGGAATGCCGTGGATGACCTGCTCGTTGATGGAAACGCAGAGCGTTGCCGGATAGCCGCCATAGTGCAGGAATGCCGGCTTCGCTCCGAGCTCACGGATGCGAAGTTCTGCCGCACGGTCCAGTTCGAGAGTCGTCACACCGGGAGAAACCATCTCTCCTACCTGGTGCAACACCTCGGCGAGCTTGGCCCCGGAAACACGCAGGTGCTCGATGTCCGAAGCAGACTTAAGCCGGATCATCAAGAGCCCCCTGTATCCTGGCAAAGACAACACCCGGAGCACTGGCTCCATCAACAGTGATGAGCTTCCCCTGATCGCCGTAGTACACGGTCAGAGTCTTCGTCACCGCTTCGTACGTACTCATCCTTGTCCTGACACTCTCCTCACGGTCATCTTCCCGCTGGATGAGGGGTGCGCCACAGAGGTTGCAGAGTCCCTCCCTCTCTGGCTGCGAATAGTACACGTTGTACACACTGCCGTCGGAAGGACAGACGCGCCGTCCCGATATGCGGCGGAACGCTGTCTCGATCGGCAGGTCTACGTATACGGCTGCGGTCAAGCTAAGGTTTTGCTTTGTCAGATACTCGTCGAGAAATGCGGCTTGAGCGACAGTCCTCGGGTACCCGTCCAGAACAAAGCCTGCTTGCGCCTCCTGGGTCGACAGAAACGATTCGACGACAATCATGTTGACATCCTCGTCGCTCACAAGACCCCCAGCATTGATCTTGGCCGCAACCTCGGCAGGCAGCTTGCCCTCCCGCCGAAGATTCCGGAAGTACTCGCCACTCGAGAAGGTGGGCACTCCCCAAGTCTGTGCGATGAGCGCACCTTGAGTGCCCTTTCCCGAGCCCGGCAGTCCCAATAGGATGATACGTGGGTACTGCGTCATTATTTCATGAACCCCTTGTAGTGACGCATCATCATGTATGCCTCGATCTCCCGCACGGTCTCTAGTGCTACGCCGATAATGATAAGCAGCGAAGTACCACCGAAGGCAAAAGCCGAGATTTGCAGGTTCCGCATCGCGATGTTCGGCACGATGGCAAGGAACGCCAGGAAAATCGCAGTCGGCAACACAATCCGATCAAGCACGTTCTTGATGTAGTGCGCGGTTGCCTCGCCAGGACGAACACCAGGCACATAGCCCCCGTATTTCTTGAGATCATCCGCAATCTTGGTGGGATCGTAGGTAATCTCCGTGTAGAAGTACGTGAAGAAGATAATCAGAAAGAAGAAAACGATATTGTGCGTCAGCGTCGTCGACTTCGTCAAGGGTTCTGCAATATGAAGATAGAACCAGGACGTCGACCAGAACTGCGACACGGTCGCAGGGAACATCAGAACGACCGAAGCGAAGATGATCGGGAGTACGCCCGCTTGCACGAGTTTCAGAGGGATATACGTAGACTGACCACCGTAGACCTTGCGGCCGACGATACGCTTTGCGTACTGCACTGGGACCTTGCGCTCGCCTTCATAGGCAAACAGGACTAGAAGGAGGAGTGCGATTGCCCCCAGGATACCGCCGACGAGGCCCAGAACACTGAGCGACTTGGCCTGGGTCAACCTGAAGGCCTGTGCCACGCCGACGGGAATGCGGCTCACAATGCCTGAGAAGATGATAAGTGACACACCGTTGCCAATCCCTCGCTCGGTCATGACTTCTCCAAGCCACAGCACGATGTATGCTCCGGCTGTAAGACTCAGAACGATCAGGAGTTTCACGAAGAAGCCTGTGTTCGAGAGGTACTGCTGGAAGATGGCCAAGATACCAAACGACTCGATGATCGCCAATCCAAGAGTGAGATACCGAGTATACTTCGCAATCTTCCGCTGACCTTCCTTGCCGCCCTCCTTGCGGAGCTCCTGGAGCGCCGGGATGACCGAGCCGAGGAGTTCGATGATAATGGAGGCATTGATGTACGGAAGGACGCTCAGCGAGAAAATGGCGAAGTTGGCAACGCCACCGCCCGAAAACAGGTCAAGGAGGCCCAGAAAACCCCCCTTGCCAACCAGCTGTGCCACGGCTGCACGGTCGATACCAGGCACAGGGATGTATGTCCCGAGCCTGATAACGACAAACATCATGAGCGTGAACAGAATCCTGTTGCGCAGATCTGGAAGCCTGAAAGCCCTCCTCAGCGTCTCGAACATCAGACGACCTCGCAGGTGCCGCCAGCCTTCTCGATCTTCTCACGAGCCGAAGCCGAGAAACCCGACGCCCGCACCTGAACCTTTGTCGTCAGTTCACCGTCTCCGAGTACCTTCACTGGAGCGTTGTAGAGCGCATTCAGGTCAAGGGGCATTTCGCCCTCGTATCCCTCGAGTGCGCCGATGTTGACGGCAACGTACACTGTCCGGACGTGGGGTCTGAATCCATGCTTCTTCGGAAGACGGCGATAGAGTGGGGTCTGTCCACCCTCGAATCCAACGCGCTTGCTGCGCCCAGAACGAGCTTTGGCCCCCTTGCGGCCGTAACCGCTCTGTTTGCCCTTGCCGCTCCCGGCCCCGCGGCCGATAACTTTTGGACTGTCGATGAAACCTTCTGGTCTGACCATCTCGTTGAGTTTCATTGACGAGCCTCCGCAGCGCGCGGCTCGGCATTGATACGGTCCTGCCGACGCAGGTTGCGCATTAATGTCATCTGCTCGATGTCGCGCAGTCCGTCGATCGTAGCTGCAGCAAGAGAGATAGAATTCGAGCTGCCGAGGGACTTCGTGAGAACATCCTGGACTCCAACCTTCTCCATGATCTGGCGAACCACGCCGCCGGCGACAATACCAGTTCCAGTCACAGCGGGCTGAAGATACACCCAGCCTGCGCCGGTACGGGTCTTCGTCGAGAACGGCAGCGTCGTGCCCTTCAGCGTGAAGGAAATGAGGTTGCGCTTGGCAGCCGTGATTCCCTTCTGGATCGCCAACGGGATTTCGATGGCCTTGCCGATCCCGATGCCGACCTTGCCCTTCTTGTTGCCGACAACGACAAGGACCCTGAACTTCATCTTCTTGCCGCCTTTGACGACCTTGGTAACGCGGTCGATGCTGATGACCGATTCTTCGTATTCTTTGGGTTCAAACGAACGTCTTGCCACAGCTTCCTCCTAGAATTCCAGTCCCGCAGCGCGCGCGGCTTCGGCAAGCGCCTTGATGCGACCATGGTAGGAATGCCCACCCCGGTCGAAGGCTACAGTCTTGACACCCATCTGGAGCGCCTTGTCGGCTATCTCCGTGCCAACCATCTGACAGGCCACCGTATTGTTGGCCGCCACTACCTGGCCATCCGCCTTGCGCTTAAGGTTCGACGCGGCAGCAAGGGTAATACCCTTGTCATCATCGATAAGTTGAACATACACATGCTTCAGGCTGACGAAGACAGCAAGCCTTGGTCGCACTGCGGTTCCTGCCAGCTTCTTGCGGATCCGGTCATGTCGTCTCTCGCGAGC
This sequence comes from Coprothermobacter sp., assembly GCA_013824685.1. Taxonomy (NCBI): domain Bacteria; kingdom Pseudomonadati; phylum Coprothermobacterota; class Coprothermobacteria; order Coprothermobacterales; family Coprothermobacteraceae; genus Coprothermobacter; species Coprothermobacter sp. Next base: position 14,810 of record PNOG01000021.1, read on the forward strand.
TTCTTCTCTATCGTGTCTCTTGATCATTGTTCCCCCTACGCACCAGACAAGGCCTTTTTGCCAGCCTTGATCCTGACTTTTTCGCCAGCATACCGGATACCCTTGCCCTTGTAGTGGTCAGGCACACGCACCTTGCGAACATTCTGTGCGAACTGCCCCAATCCCACAGCATCGGCACCGGTCATCGTGATCTTGACGTTGTCGGTCACTTCAACTTTGATGCCCTCAGGAATCTTCACGGGCACGGGATGCGAGTACCCAACAAGCAGAGTCAGGTTGCCTGCATCGACGGCGGCCTTGTAGCCAACGCCAACGATTTCGAGACGCTTGATGAAACCCTCGGTGACGCCTTTCACAAGGCTCGAGAAACGCGCCGACGTCGTGCCGTGCATGACATTGAGCGTCTCCTGAAAAGCCGGATCAAGGACGAACCGGACCTGATCTCCCTCGACGGTATAGTCAATGTGCTCAGGAACCTCGAGCGTCAGGAAACCGCGAGGTCCCGTGACCGTCAGCATACGACCTGACTCCACCACAGTGACGCCGGCCGGAATCGTAGTAAGTCTCTTGCCTATTCTCGACATACCGTCCCCCTTACCAGACGAAGCAGATGACCTCGCCGCCAAGCCCTTCCTTGCGAGCCTGCACGTCGGTCATCAGCCCCTGCGGGGTGGAGATGATTGCCATACCGGCGCCCATCAGAACGCGCGGCACTGCATCTTTCTTCACATAGATGCGGCGGCCTGGAAGACTGATACGCTTCAGGCCGGTAATGTAACGACCACGAGTCTTTGTGTATTTGAGATCGAGCTTCAAGTACTTGCGGTTGTCGCGGATGATCTCCGAAACACCACCAACATAGCCCTGTCTCTTGAGAATCAGCGCGAGTGCACTGTTCATCTCGGAATACGGGGCAATGGTAGAGTCGTGGTAGACCAGGTTCGCATTTCTCACCCTGGTCAAGAAATCCGAAAGTGCGTCAACTCTGGACATGTCTCCTCCTCTACCAGCTAGCCTTCTTGACGCCCGGAAGCTTCCCTTCGAGTGCCATCTTGCGGAAGCAGAGCCTGCACAGGCCGAACTCCCGATAGTACCCGCGGGACCGCCCACAGATCTTGCACCTGTTGTGGGCCCTGGTCGAGAACTTGGGCTTGCGAAGAGCCTTGTTGATCATAGCTTTTCTTGCCATAGTGTCTCCTTACACCCTATCTCTGCCTGAACGGCACGCCGAACGCTTCAAGCAAGGCCTTGCACTCTTCGTCAGTCTGTGCGGTCGTGGTAACGGTGATGCTCATTCCACGGGCCTTGTCCACCTTGTCGTAAGAGATCTCGGGGAACACGAGCTGTTCCTTGAGCGCGAAGGTATAATTGCCGCGACCGTCGAAAGACTTGGGAGAGAGTCCCTTGAAGTCTCTGATACGTTCAAAAACCACCGTAACGAGCTTCTCCAGGAAGGCATACATCCGAACACCTCTCAGCGTAACGGCGACACCCACAGGGGCGTTCTTCCGAATCTTAAACGTCGCGATAGACTTCTTGGCCAAGGTGACGATGGGCTTCTGCCCGGAGATCAACCCGATCTCCTCGACACTGCTGTCGATAACCTTGGGGTTTTCGGTCGCCTCACCAATACCACGGTTGATCGTGATCTTCGCAACGCGCGGAATACGCATGACGTTGGTGTAACCGAAGCGCTTCTGAAGGTCCTTGCGGACCTCATCCTTGTACTTCACCCTGTAAACATCCGAGAAGCTGGTAAGCTCACGCTTCGCCAGAACCTTGCTCTTGGCCGGCGCCTTCTCCTTCTTGGCAGGGACTGGTGCAGTTGTTGCCTTCTTCGTCGTTTCCTTGGCTGCCATAGCGCGCCCCCTTACACCTTATCGATCGTCTCGTTGCAGACTCTGCACGAGCGAACGGACTTGTCGCCCTCGACAAGGCGATGCGCGACCCTGGTCGGCTGGTGGCAGCTTGGGCAGATGAGCATGACTTTGCTGGCAAGAATCGGGGCTTCACGCTTGGCGATCTTGCCCTGCGGCATGTCCTGCGTGGGGCGAAGGTTCTTGGAAACCATGTTGATGCCTTCAACCAGAACCTTGCCAGCGGTCGGGATCGTCTTGATGACCTTGCCCTTGTTGCTCTTGTCCTTGCCTGACAGAACGACGACTGTATCGCCTTTCCTGATATTCAAGAACTTCACAGTACCCTTCATGGTCAACTCCTACACAACTTCCGGTGCGAGCGAGGTAATCTTGAGATAGCCCTTGTCACGCAGCTCCCGGCAGACTGGTCCAAAAATACGCGTCCCCTTTGGGTTGCCATCGTCGTCGATGAGAACAGCAGCATTCTGGTCGAAACGTACCAGACTGCCATCGGGCCGACGAACTTCTCTCTTCGTCCTGACGATAACACACTTGACGACCGCGCCCTTGATGACTGCTGCGTTTGGAGCGGCCTTCTTCACGGTAACCACACACTTGTCGCCAACATGCCCCACCTGATGCTTGTTGTTCGTAAGGACCGTGATGATTCTGACTTCCTTCGCGCCGGAGTTGTCGGCGACGATCATGTGACTGTAGGGTCTAAGCATTCTGCGCCCCCGGGACAGCCGTGCCCACCTTGGTCACGACCTCGACAAGCCTCCAACGCTTTGAGCTGGAGATCGGACGGGTGAACCTCACCACGACTGTATCGCCAACAGAAGAAATGCGCCTGCTGTCGTCGGCGTACAGCTTGGTTGTGCGCACGGTGATGCGGCCGAAGCTGCCTCGAACCATGCGTTTGACCCCAACGACAACGCGACCTTCCTGTGCCTTGAGCACTATTCCCTTCTCGACAATCTCTGCAGCCATTACTTGACCTCCTGCTTCTTCGACGCGAGACCCATCGTGCGCTCGTGCTCGACCGTCAGGATCTTGGCGATATCATGACGGACTTCCTTCACGCGGGCCGTGTTCTTGAGTTGGCGTGTAGCAAGCTGAAATCTCAAGTTGAACAGCTCCCGACGAAGGTTCTCCATGTTCACTTTGAGTTCAGCGTCCGACATGTCTCTCACTTTGTTGATCCTCATTAGCTCCCCCTTGATAAGAAGCGTGTCCTGATGGGCAACTTGAAGGAAGCCAGTCTGGTGACTCGGCGAGCCTCTTCTTCGGTGATCCCGGACATTTCAAAGAGAATTCTCCCAGGCTTGACGACGGCAGCCCAATGATCGACGTCTCCCTTGCCCGAACCCATACGGGTTTCCGCTGGTTTCTTCGTAATAGGCTTATCGGGGAAGATGCGAATCCACATCTTTCCCTTCTTGTGAACGGCCGACACCAGAGACAGACGAGCTGCCTCGATCTGACGGTCCGTCACCAGGGAGCACTCCATGGCCTGCAGCCCGAATTCGCCGAACGAAAGTTCGGCACCCCGAGTGGCCATGCCGCGCATCCTTCCACGGTGCATCTTTCTGAACTTGGTTCTCACAGGTAATAGCATGATGACCTCTCCTTGCTCAGTCTACGTCCTCACTGAAGAAGACCCTCTTGGGTGCATCTCCCTTGTAGAGCCACACCTTGACTCCGATACGGCCGAACTTGATGAGAGCCGGCTCATAGGAGTAGGTTACGTCAGCTTTCAAGGTCTGAAGCGGCACGCGTCCTTCACGATACCACTCGGTACGGGCGATCTCGGCTCCGCCGAGACGGCCACTGCACTGAACCTTGATACCGCCTGCGCGAGCTCTCATTGCACGCTTGATGACCTGTTTCATCGCGCGCTTGTAGGAGACACGCTTCTCGATATCTGCAACAATACTCTGTGCCAGAATCTTGGCGTCGAGATCGGGATGCTTGATTTCCTTGACATCGACGTGCAGGACTTCCTGCTTGTTGGTCAGTGTCTTCTTGAGGTTCGCCTCGATCTTCTCGAGCTCAGCCTTGTTCCGGCCGATAAGGGCACCAGGACGCGCGCTGTGCAAGCGCACAGTGACATTGAAACCCTTTCTCAGAATCTCGATCTCCGAGATGGCAAAGTCGCGCTCGATCTTGCCGATCTCCTCGCGAATGTGATAATCCTCCAGAACGAATTCGCTGTAGTTCCTCTTCGATGCAAACCACTTGGATTGCCAGTCCTGGGTAATGCCAAGCCTGAATCCATACGGATGTACTTTCTGGCCCACCTAAGCCTCCTCTTTCTCAGCTACGCAGATATAGATCCGGGAGAGGGGCTTGCGGATGATATCCGCACGACCCATGCCTCTCGGGGAGACTCTCTTGACTCCACCCTGCCCGTCGATGAGAATCTTGGACACATACAGCGTGTCACGGTTCATCTTGAAATTGTTCTCGGCATTGGCAGCGGCAGACAGCATGACCTTCTTGATGGTAACGGCAGGCCGATTGGGCAGCGAGTCGAGAATGGCAACCGCCTGGTCGACATTCTTCCCCCTGATAAGGTCGGCCACCAGGCGTGTCTTGAATGGAGAAAGCCGAATGTGCTCAAGTTTCGCAAATGCTTCCATCTTGCACCTACCTCAACGCGCTGGTACGCGCTGTCGGAACAGTGTGACCATGGAAGTTGCGGGTGAGCGCAAACTCACCGAGCCTGTGCCCAACCATCGCCTTCGAGATGTAGACGGGAACATGGGTCTTGCCATTATGGATGGCAATCGTATGCCCCACCATCTCCTCGACCACATGAGAACGACGACTCCATGTCTTGACGAGCTTCTTCTCACCTTTTCGGTTCATTTCCAGGATCCTGCCGAGCAGACGTTCCTCGACAAAGCCCTTGTTGGTCTTCGTATCGCTCATCGGCGTTCTCCTAGTTTATACGCTTCAAAATATACTTGTCGGACTGATTCTTCTTCTTGCGGGTTTTGTAGCCGAGAGTCGGCTTGCCCCAAGGAGTAAGAGGTCCAGGGTGTCCGACAGGAGACTTGCCTTCACCACCACCGTGCGGGTGGTCGACGGGGTTCATGGCAACACCACGCACAGACGGACGAATGCCGCGGTGACGGGAATTGCCAGCCTTTCCGAGGACTTCCTTGTTGTGATCAAGATTGCCAACCTGTCCAATGGTGGCCCTGCAGTCCAGGGAAAACTTCCGGATCTCGCCGGATGGCATGCGGATCTGTGCCCAACCGGCTTCCTTGGCCAATAACTGAGCTGAGGCGCCAGCGGCACGCGCCACATGAGCGGACTTGCCGGGGAACAGTTCGATGTTGTGGATGGTCGTTCCCAAAGGCATTTTGGCAAGTTTGGTGTTGTTGCCTGCCCGGATCTCAACGTTGTCACCGGACATGATGGTCTCGCCGACTTTCAGGCCCTCTGGCAGAAGGATATACGTCTTCTTGCCGTTGGCGTACTGCACAAGAGCAATCAGGGCAGAGCGGTTGGGGTCGTATTCGATCTCAGCCACCTTGCCTGGAACGTTCTCAACGTCCCGCGCGAAGTCAACAACGCGATAGAGCTGACGAACACCAGAACCCTGGTGACGAACCATGATCTTGCCCGTGTTGTTTCGCCCGGCCTTTTTGCGCAGGCCAAAGGTCAGGGACTTCTCAGGAGTGTCCCGGGTGACCTCGGTGTGAATGAGCGTCTTCCTGGAACGAATTCCCGGAGACGTTGGTTTATAGGATCTCACAATACTCATGGGGCACCCTCTTAAACGTTAGTGATAACGTCGATCTTGAACCCAGGCATCAGCGCAACGACCGCCTTCTTCTTCGAAGGCGTCATACCGATCGAAGCCTTCCGCATCCTCTTCTTGCCGTGAGTCCTCATGACGTTGACCCAAGCAACTTTCACGTTGAACATCTTCTCGACGGCGTCCTTGATCTCCATCTTGGTGGAGTTCTTGACGACGACGAACTCATATCTGCCCTCTTCCGTCATGCTCATGCTCTTCTCGGTAACGATGGGGTACAGCAGGATCTCTTTGCTCATGCATACACCTCCTCGGCGCCCTTCAGGGCCTCTTCGGTGAAAACGACCGTGGAATGCAGGAGCACATCATACGCGTTCAACTCCGAGAAATGAAGCAGACCAAGCCGGGGAAGGTTGAGGCCGGAAAGAACAACTTCACCATTCTCCTCAGCAAAGACAAGCAATGCATTCTCCGGAATGCCCGCAGCCTTCAGCGCCGTCAAGAGCGCCTTCGTCTTGGGCTGCTCGAGCTTGAGTCCGTGCAGAACCACAATCGCGTTCTCGCCGGCCCGCTGGGCCAGCGAACTGAGGATGGCGCTGCGCCTGGTCGACTTGTTCAGGTCAAGGGTAAAGTCTCTAGCCTTGGGACCGAAGACAACTCCTCCACCCTTCCACTGCGGCGCGCGCTTGCTGCCCTGACGCGCATGCCCGGTGCCCTTCTGTTTCCAGACCTTCTTTTTTGTCTTGTTGATCTCACTGCGACCCTTCGTGTTTGCAGTCCCGCGACGCAACCCAGCCAGGAACTTCTTGACGCCCATATACATGGCCGTCTCACTGATGCTGCAGCCAAAGAGTCCTTCGACGAGTTCAACTTCACCGGCGTCGGCGCCAGTAACATCAATCATCTTCACAGTGCTCATATCTCTACCTCTCAAGCCCTGATCGTCAGGAGCGCGTTGTCTCCGCCAGGAATACTGCCCTTGACCACAAGCAGGTTCTTCTCAACGTCGACTGCGATCACCCTGATTCCTGTGACAGTCGTCACGTGGCAGCCCATGTGACCGGCCATCTTGTGATTCTTGAAAACGCGGCCAGGAGTCAGGCGGCACCCGATGGCGCCCACACGACGAAGGCCCTTCGACCCGTGGCTCTTGAACCAGCCTGCGAAGTGCCAGCGCTTGACGGGACCCTGGTACCCTTTGCCTTTAGAGACTGCGGTAATGGTAAGAACTTTGAGTCCGTCGAGTACACTCACGTCGACCTTGTCGCCCACTGTCCCTTCCATGCCACGGAACTCCTTAAGATGCCTCAACGCCGGCACACCAGCTTTCTTGCAGACGCCAGTCTCCGGCTTGTTGATCAGAGACGCACGTGCCTCTCCATAACCAAGCTTCACGCCCTCATAGCCGTTGCGCTCCTTAGTGAGCACGTCGACGACGAAGCATGGGCCGGCCAGTATGACCGTCGCAGGGACGAATCTGTCCTCATGGAACACACTGGTCATGCCAACCTTCTTGCCAATTATCCCCTTGCTCATCTTAGCCACCAGCCTACAGCTTGATCTCGATATCCACGCCCTGCGGCAGGTCAAGGCCCATGAGCGCCTTGGTTACCTCAGGAGTGGGATTGGTTATCTCGATCAGCCTCTTATGAATGCGCATCTCAAACTGCTCACGCGACTTCTTGTCGACGTGGGGCGATCGGAGCACCGTGAATATGCTCTTCTCGGTTGGAAGCGGAATGGGTCCCGAAACACGAGCCCCCGCCTGCTGGATGATCTCCACGATCTTCCCAGCCCAAATGTCGAGCGTTCTGTGATCAAACGCTCTTAGCCTTATACGAACTTTTTGCTTCGCCATAGCAACTCCTTGGATGAATGACTGCCCGA